>JAPLHI010000015.1 GCA_026389695.1 Chloroflexota bacterium | reverse complement strand
CAAAACCTTCCTAAGTGGGAAGACTATGCGAAGGAGCTTTACGGCCTGGAAACGGTCTACAGCAAACCAGTCAAGGCCAGGACCGGGATGTATCTGCCCATACTTGAATCACTGGCCGCCAGCGGCGCCCAGGTCGTGTTCTTTGTAAGCAGCTGGTTCACTGACACCGAAGTTTTTGCCAAGCAGTGGGCGGGGTCTTCAGCCAAAGATATACCCGTATGCTTTTACGGAGGTACTTCCCAAACCTATGATTTCTGGGACCTGACCGGCGGCAAGGCTCTGGGCTGCATGGGGTCGTTTTATGAGAAGGAGATAGCCGGCACACCACAGATGCTGCCCTTCCTGGAACTGTGTGATAAGAACAATATCCCTGTGCAGATTAATGTAGCAATCGGATACGGCGATATGTACCTGTACAAAAAATTACTTGAAAAGACGGCCGGCTCAACAGATATCAATACACTCATTTCAGCACTAGAGGGTCTATATATCAATAATGTCGGGATTCTATACCTTCATGGTTTTGAAGGGAAAAAGGTAGCCCCTTTCTTCCATTCGCGTATAGACGCCAATCCTGACAATCCGCGCGAGCCGTCCCCGGCATGGGGTAAGGATCTGAAAATGTGGGCAAATCCCATCGGTCAGTTCCAGGGCCCGCACAATGTGGTTCTCCTGGCAACAGGAACTGAAAGCCCGACATATCCTCCGCGCTACAAGGGAAACAACGCCGAGCCTGAGAAATACAAGAGTCCTGCTGAGCTTCGCAAAGCTGCAGGGCAATAAAACCACGTCACTTATAGAAAGAGCCGCCTGTGCATGAGGCGGCTCTTTTTGTTGAGGCGTCGTTATTGTAAGATAATGTCTGTCTACTGAATATTAAAGGAGCAGATAACATGGATGCATTAGAAGCTATCAATAAAAGACAATCAATCAGATATTTTAAACCCGACCCTGTGCCGCCGGATATATTGAGGAAGATCGTTGAAGGATCGCTGCGTTCTCCTTCAGCCTCTAACAGCCAGCCCTGGGAATTTGCCGTTGTGAGCGGCGCTAAACTGGAGGAGATCAAGCAGGCTTTTATCGAAAATTCCACTAATCTACCCAACCTTGACTTATCCATATCCCTCCAATATCCGGAACCCTGGGCCTCCCGGCGACGTGCCGTAATGGCCGGAGTACTTGAGAAATTGGGAATCGACCGGGAAGATAAGAAAAAGCGCATGGAATGGGGCCTGCACGGCTTCAAGCTTTGGGGTGCACCCAGCTGTATTTATATCATGATCGACCGTGCATTCCACCTGGCCGATAACACCCCGAATATCTGGAATATTTTTGATTGCGGATTGATAACGCAAAATATCCTCTTGCTTGCCACTGAATACGGGCTCGGCAGTATCCCGGCTATACAACCGGTCCTTTACCCTGATATTCTGCGGAAAATACTGGGGATACCGGATTCCAGGCTATTTGTGCTGGGTATACCGTTAGGTTTCATAGATCGGGACAACCCTGTCAATCAATTCCGTACTACGAGGGAACCGATGGAAAAAGTAGCAAAATTTTACACATAGGCTAAAAGTCGGTTGGATTAAGGTGTAACAGACTCAGGACCATGGTTAAGGTACTCTGCTAAAAAAGCCCTTACGACTTTAGCATCATATCTCTGAAGTTCAAGCATCTTATCCCAGGCGGTAAGGATAAACGGGTATTTAAAATCCGGGTCTGGAACAGCAACTACTCCAAATTCCTGATGATCGTTGGCTTTTACAAAAGCTTTCAGGCTCTGTTCAACTTCTTTCGTAAGCTTGGAAGGATCATAATAAATCACCACTGAGCCGTGCTCCAGGGCATGTACCAGATACCCAAAAGCAGGTCTCGTGGTGTAGAACCCAGGAGCTGTAGGATCGGGGAAATGAGGCCCTGAAGTAGGTGGCATCGTTTTGTATTCAACAGGATGGTCGGGCCATATATGATCACGCCCTTCATCAGGAGGAGTTTTAACGCCTATGAGAAGGTTGGTATCGCCATGTGCAGGTAGGGGGAGATCTTCTACGCTGGTTTGAGGCGCTGAAGTTGTATTCTGGCAGGACAAAGATACCCCAGCTAAAATCAAGAACATAAATAGCACAGCGGGAACGGTCATCCGGCACGTTCGTTTCAAAATAGCTTCTTTATGCAGGCTGAACTTTGCCATCACGGCCTCCAAACTGCTGTTTTTGCTAACTGTAGGATAGCATGAAGCAGACAACTGTACGAAAAATCATATAAAGCGATCATATGATAGCAGTGATGAATATTCAAGGTTTCCTCATGAACTCAAAAATAGCCCCGCCGGGACCACCCGCGTCCAGGTAAGCAAAGTTCCCCGGGTCATGTATCAGCAGCTTGGCCCCTTTGCCAACTTTATCTGCAACTATAGAATCCACGTCGTCAACATAAAATCCTACATGATGTAAACCCTCCCCCCAGGTATCCAGAAAACGTGATTGGAATATCCTGCCCTCAACGCACTGAACCAGCTCAATTTGCAGCGGTCCAATATAAGTAAATGCCATCCTGATTTTCCAGGGACGCCCCTTTACATCCAGCCCACCATTTTCTCGGAATGTCCATGGGCCCATCCCATACATTGAAGACCAGACCTCGATAGTTTTGTCGATATCTTTTACTGCGTAGCTGATCTGATCGACTGATTTCAAATTTAATCCAGACTTGCCGGCATTATCCATTTTTATCTTCCTCCTACTCGATTGTTATAAGGTAACCGTTTGTAATCAACAATGCATTTGTGGAGCTGATTATATTACCTTTTCCAGACTATTTGAAGAATGCGTTG
>JAPLHI010000063.1 GCA_026389695.1 Chloroflexota bacterium | reverse complement strand
AACGCGGATTGAAACGACTTCAACACGACTTACAATCTGGACAATGGGACAGTAAGTACGGTCATTTAAGATGCCGAAAGTACTTCGACGCAGGCTTCAGATTCCTCAGATTCACAGAGCCAAAGAGGCGGTAACCTTGGACCTATGATTTTTATTATGGCTTAGCATACATGCCTACGTTCGAACTCAAGTCAGTCTTCAATGATGACAAACCTGTTGGCTAGTTCTTCTGTAGCCGGAAGCGATTGCATCCAGAAGGCTTTGTTCTCTGGATCTCCAGCGCCAAACAGGTGGTCGTATTTTATGCTGTCTTCACTATGGGGCATTCGCTCTATTGCTCGTACGGCTAACTCCCTCAGCTGACGGGCATTAGTCAAACGAGAATTGAGCGCAATATAGTACAAACCCAGCTTCTCCACCTCTCTGATTTCACGGCCGGAGTCCTGCCCGGCACTTTTGAACTGGCTGAGAACCACAAGCATCCGGTCCCCAAGCTTGAGAGATGGTATCTCGTATTCATTGTTTGCCGGAATACGGGAGAGCAGGTCTGCGCCCTTTGGACGACGGGAAATCTGCTCTTTTATATCAGCGAGGTTCGCCCCGATGCTGCCTGCCAGTACAAAGACAAACTGTTTGCCCCTGTCAACGCCTGCATCCAGGTATGGTAGAAGCACCTCGTAAGGCCAGGCTTCCTGAGATTTAGCATCGATTTCATCAACCAGGCAGAGGCACGGTTTGCTCTCGGCATCGAGCTGAGCAAGACCTGATAGGAACTCCTCGCGGCTGCATTTGGCGAGGTTGCATTCCTGATAATGGACATAATTGGACAGGCCAGCTGCCACCTGCTGGGCAAAATAGGTTTTGCCGCTCCCTGGTGCTGCCCAAACAAGATGGTTTTCCCGCTTATGTCCCTGGCGGTCAAATCCAGCCGCAATTTTATGCCTGACGTCCTTCAACAAGTGGCGCACGGTTTCTTCATATCTGGTATAGTCGCCTATAACACAATATTGCGATAGTGCAACGCGATCCAGAGCGGCGATGAATGACCGCGCCTCACGTGCCACTGGATCATCCACAGCTACGGTCAGATCCGGAGCTGTAGGCTGCCCAGGCTTTACTGCCTGTACTACATCCACCGGGTCGCCAAGGAACTCGGCTGTGGCGCGCAGCACCGATTCCGAGTCGCCGAGCGTGGGAAGGTGATCTATTCCTTCCAGGGGAACGAAGCGGGCATTTGGTATCAAAGATGCCAGTTCTCTACCTCCTCGGAAGGGCATTGCACGGTCACGATGGCGATGGAGCACCAGAGTAGGAACCCGGATACCGGGAAGGAGGTGAACTACATCGTGTCCATATGAGAATTCCAGTATTTTGGCAGCAGTATCCGCAGTGGCACATTCACGCAGGAACTTTGCGAAACCTTCACTATAAGCGGCATCATCGGGTACTAACATGTCAGCGAACATTCTTGAAGCGATGCCCCAGTGAGCCCGGACCAGGGAGATTGTGGAGGCTTTGACCTCCTCTGTGACAAGTGCGGCACCACGGGCATAAGTATCATATAGGATCAAGTGACTGACACGCCGGTAATACCTGGCTGTATAGGCTATAGCAATGGGACCACCAAAAGACCAGGCCATTAATGCCAGGCGTTTCAGTTTGAGATGGTCAATAACTGTTTCCAGTTCCCGGACATCTGAATCCAGTGAGAAGTCTTTTCGCTGCCGGTCTGAAAGGCCTGTGCCGGTCCGGTCGTATTGCACCAGGGTATGCTGTTGCCCCACCTTTTCATCAAAACGGCGGTTAGACGGCTCTTGCCAAAACAATTCTTGATGGGTGAGCCATCCAGGTACTACAACCAAGGGAGATCCCTGCCCAAAAATGGTGTACGCGATACGGGCACCGTCCGGGTTGGCGCAAAATCCAAATTGCGGTTCCACGTCCTGTGTCTCTTCCTCGTATCTCTTAGGTTCGCTACTGAAGTTATCTTATGCCTGTACAACCTGATTGTCAATGTTCGATTTACGGTTCGTCTATCTTACCGGATTTGTAACAACTTACATACGTTAACAGCTAGGTTAATTAATATAGTGCTGACTCAGCAACCTAAACAGCCCTATTTTTATCATGGATGAACATACATACCGATGTTTGTGCAGTGGTGACTAGCGTTAGATTGAAAGAAAGAATGGTATTGAGTAATCGTACGCATGGCCGGATAGACATGCCGATGTTCGTGCAGTGGTAGGTAATTCTAAAAGAACTGCAATACGGATCTTCATCTTTTCCGGCACCGCCACAAATTGAACATCCAGGCATCCAGGGTGATGCAAGGTATTGTAACTCGTGGGAGAAGGACGTATACTGTAGCCTAATGGACGTTGTGGTCAGTTCAGTCGTTGGGGCAATTCTCAGTTACCTTATTGGTTCCATCCCTTCAGCCTATATTGTTGGCCGCATGGCTAAGGGCGTTGATATTCGCAAGATCGGAACAGGTAATATGGGGGCCATGAATGTCTTCTATAAGGTCGGCTTCTGGCCAGGGCTGGTAGTAGGCATAGCGGAGTTGATATTCGCAAGATCGGAACAGGTAATATGGGGGCCATGAATGTCATCTATAAGATCGGCTTCTGGCCGGGGCTGGCAGTAGGTATAGCGGACGCCGGAAAAGGCGCTCTGGCAGTTTACCTGGTAACCCTCTTACTCCAAATGGTGAATGCCCAGCCGCTCGCTATCACGATCATTCAACTGGTCTGTGGCCTATGCGCAATAGCCGGACACAATTACCCGGTGTACTTCAAATTCAAGCGGGGTGGCAGGGGCGTTGCTACCGCCAGTGGCATCCTGGCTTTCCTTATTCCCATGGGGATACCCTTTTTTATCGTTTTGTTCCTTCTGCTATTGGCCATTACCCGTTACCCTACGCTCTGCTACGCGGCCGCATTTGTCGCATTTCCTGTAACAGCGTGGGTGCAATGGGTTACCCCTATTGATATATGGCTTCTTACGTCCCTGCCGGGTTTGGTTTGGTTGCAATCACGCGCTGTCAGTCCTGCCCAGCATATCCTGTTCATCATTTATCCTTTTTTGGTTATACTGATACCTGCCATATTTTATATTCCTAGGATCAAGGAGATATTATCGAAAGCCGGTAGCTTTCGAAAGGCAGCATTCCGGCGCGATCTAAAAAAGGACAGGCCTGCAGGGTACTGACCATGAGCCAGGCGTAACCGGCTTATCCGCTCCAGAATGGCAGCAGCCTCTTTAATCCTCATGTGAATGAACATCCATGCCGATGTTGCCGTGGTGTTTTCCATAGTAAATAAATTCGCATAATCAGTCAGCTCACTGCGGGTTTCCTTTTGCGGGTATTCCATTCCAAAATATGCAGAAGTATAATGCAGACGGATAGTTTACGGGGAGGTACGACAAAGTGGGCAAAGAAATGAAGCTTAAGCTTATCGGTGACGTCTATATGGTTTGTGGGCTGTTGACGCTACTAACTCTGTTTACAATTGATTGCAGTAAGGGGAACCAGTTTACTCTACATTTGATCGGGATAATCTTTGACATTCCAGCATTGGCTTATTGCATTTTCAGACTATTTTTAGATTCACACGATTACCTTACGACACGTAAGTTTGCAAATAGTAAAATTAGCAGATAGGGGAATGCAATAAAAAGAAGAAACCTGAAGCTAAATCGTATTGGTGGAGTTGATTGGATTCGAACCCCACTACCTATTGACTGCCACTTTAGCCCTATGATTTTTATTATGGGTTAACATACATACCCATGTTGCCGTGATGCGGTTTGGGTGATTTGAAACAACGATCCCCAGTACTTTATATTAATAACAATTTTAATTGCCTGATGACCGGTCTGTGTATGGTTGTGATGGTTGGTCACTGGGAATAAAATTAGTAACGAGAATTTAAGCAGGGATTTTCACAAGATATCAAAATCGCATGATTACGCTAAGTAAGATTATCTACACTGTAATCTGGATCATGATCTGGCCGGCATTACTACTATGGCTGGCGGGAGACTGGCTCTGGATTGAGGGTTGGATTTTCAATTTATGGTTTCTTACATTGTGTTTCACGACAATTCTCTATTTGTACCGTAACGATCCCGCACTGCTGGCGGAAAGGTATAAGCAGCCGGGTGCTGCCGGGCAGAAAGGTTGGGACAAATATGTTGTCTATGGCCTTACCCTGGGGTTCATTATCTGGCTGATCATCATACCACTGGACGCTAAGAGATTTGCCTGGACCGCAGGATTCCCACTCCTGGTAAAAGTACTGGGAGGGATCGGATTGTTATTTTCCTTCTTCCTTTTCTTCCGGTCTTATAAAGATAACACCTTCGTGTCTCCCCTGGTACGGATACAAGCGGAACGCAAGCAGAAAGTGGTTTCGACGGGAGTTTATGGCTTTATCCGGCATCCGATGTCCCTGGGTGGGATACTGCTGTTTTTGGGAGCACCTCTAATGCTTGGCTCTTTGTATGGTGTTCTCATAGGTACATTACTTTGCTTTCTTCTGGTAGCCAGAATAACCGGAGAAGAAAAAATGCTGGTAGACCAGCTGGAAGGTTACGCTGGCTATAAAAAAACAGGTGAGGTACAGGCTTATCCCCTTTGTATGGTGAATTCGGCGGGGGAGGATGCGCCTGGAAGGATTCGAACCCACGTCCTTTTCGCTGCAACCTTGGCCCTATTAATTTTTAGTAATTATCGCTTTGATGCAATCTAATTCCAATAGAGGGGTGAATCAAGATGAATATAGATATAGTGTACCGGTTAATATTCATAGGCATAGAGTTAGCCGTGTTGGGCATTGCATTGAGTATTATTTACCAAGGTAGATATCTGGTAGCGCCAGAAGAGAAAAAACTGAGTAGAGCTAAAGATATGAAGCGGTCTGGCGTTGTTTTGCTCTGCTTTGGCTTTGGCTACCCAGCCTGTTGGTTACTTGCTTTAGGGGGATATTTGCGACAAGAAATATTCTATCCTTCGAATAACAGGCTATACTTTACAGGCAATAGCCGCAGTATTGGTGTTCCTTCTATATCTTTAACGTAAGTGACCGTATAACCGCAATTAGTTGACTAGCCACCTTTTGCCGCACGGTAGGGATATAGGGCCAGGAAAACCACGGCGAAGACGGCATCCATTATAATCTGCATACCCCCCTGGCTGAAGGTAACGGCACCCTGGATAACCGAGTACAACCCGGCTACTACACCAAGAATACACCACAATATGGCAAACTTCACCCAGTTAATGTGCCGCAGTGGGTCACGTGCAGCAACTATGAGAAAGACACCAGGGGCAATAAGACAGACACCTAACGACGCCATGGTATATATTAGATAACCAGACGCTTTACTAACGCCACCCATGCTCGCTGCCTGGTCAGGGGTAATAACAAGCGACAGACCAAGCAAAATCTCTATCACCCCAAAGACAATCAACACTACCTTTAGTGCTCGAATCATGACCCACCTCCTGTAATAAGATTGGCCCTAATAAAAAAGAACTGCCAGTTCCTGATTAGCGATACTGCGGTTGCTTGAATGCCTTGGTAGCCAGAGTCTCAATTAGGAACCCCCAAATAACCGGCAGGATAAAAGCTATCCACGGTTGAAGAGTTCCTCCAACGCAGCCAATTGCCAAGAATGAGCCGAAGAGAGCACCCCAGAACGCACCGTGAACCGCCCAATTCATTTTGAGCGAACTTGCCCCGATCGCAAACCCCATGACAGTATGGTGCAACAAAAAGGAAACACCGATGGGCCAAAAGGCAACTTCGGCCGTATATCTGGACAACAACATGCATATCACGCCAAAGACTGCTCCTAGGACTGTGGTTGTAACCAACCGAGATGATT
>JAPLHI010000081.1 GCA_026389695.1 Chloroflexota bacterium | reverse complement strand
GGGCCCAAGCACGAGTGCCAGTGCCAGCGCCGAGATACTGGCATTCACATGAACTACAGTGCCGCCGGCGAAATCCAGTGCGCCTAACTGTGCAAGCCAGCCACCGCTTCCCCACACCCAGTGAGCTATTGGGCAATAAACCAGTGTAAACCACAGTGCGGCGAAAGCAAGTAAGGCGCCGAATTTAATGCGCTCGACCACCGCCCCTGTCCATAGCGCCACTGTGATAATGGCAAAGGTAGCTTGGAAGGCCATAAATGCCAGATGCGGAACGGTGGTAGCATATACCGTGGAAGGGTCTTGTCCCACTCCTATCAGTCCCAACCATGTCAAATTACCAATCAAACCTCTGACATCGGGGCCGAAGGCCATTGTGTATCCGTAAATGATCCATAAGATAGAAACCATACAGAGTATGGCAAAGCTCATCATAATGGTTGAGAGCAGATTCTTCCTTCTGACCATCCCGCCGTAAAAGAAGGCCAGTGCGGGCGTCATGAGAAGTACGAGCGCAGTAGACGTGAGCAACCATGCAGTATCGCCCGAATTCATGGAACACCTCCTTTTAGTTAATCTAGGGAAAGTTTAAAGGAGGCCTGTTTCGGGATGATTACAGGGATGTTAAGATTTTGTTACACGATGGATTAACCGGCGGAAGCGGTATCTTTGAACTTGTAGCCTATATTCCTGACGGTTTCAATAAAGGAATGAACGGAGTCCTCGATCTTACTGCGCAGCCTCCGTATATGCACATCCACGGTCCTGTCCCCGCCATAGTAATCATAGCCCCAGACCTCGTTCAACAGTGCTTCACGTGTGAAGACTTTTCCCTTGTTAGTCGCCAGCAATTTTAGCAGTTCGTATTCTTTAAAGGTCAGGGCGAGCAGGCGGCCGCTCAATTCGACTTCACACCTGTCAGGATCGATTATCAGGTCTCCCGCTTTAATGACCTTATCTTCATTGATCCTGCTGGTTCTGGCTATTACTTTACGGATTCTGGAAGATAATTCGTCAAGGTTCCATGGCTTCAGGATAAAGTCCTCCAGTCCCTGCTCGGAAACGACAGTATGTAAAGTCGAGGCTGAAATAAGTGCAATAACAGGCAGTGGCCTTCTCAGCTTAATCTTCCTGAACCATTTCCAAGCTGAGTCACCGTGGGACGAAATAGCGGAGATGTCGATTAATACTACATTGAAAGACTGACGCAAGTCCTGCTCTATAACATCGTCCGCGTAGACACAGGCAGTGCAGGAAAAGCCCAGGCGGCTAAGGCCGGAACTTAAATCCTTAACACGGTCCATCTCGTTGGTTACCAGCAGGATATTATGCATACCTTAATAATCCTTATTATAACAGTTCATCAAACGGCCGCAGCCGGGCAACGTCGATCATTCCGCACATAGCCCTGTTGGATACGTTAATTCCTGCCTCGAATGCTGCGGCAACAGGATTGAGCCCGCTTAAAGTGATCAGGCCTACCTTATCGTGATTATAGGGGATCTCGCATATCTTCTCACCCGGTTTGGCCAGTGTTGCGAAATTCAGCAGGCTATGGTTTTTCAAGCGCTGCAATAGCTCGTCCGCCTTGCTTACCGACAGCATGGGTATCTCATGGTAACCGGCTAAAACTTTTCCATCGCCCTTAGTGGAAGCATGGGTGACATCGGTCATCCTTCCAATAATGAAGATATCTGAGGGGTCGATAGTTGAACCTGAGAATTCAATGAGATCGACAAACCTGTAAGGCTGTCCGTCTTTAATTTGGAGCAAACCGCCGAAACGGGCGTGGGCAGGTATGCCTGACTTGAGCAGACAGCCGTTTACTGCCACGCTGCATATAGTGGCAAAACCGACTTTTCCCTCCGGTATGACCGTTTCTCCCAGATTGCCGCCCTCCCCTGCCAGGGCGACCAGATTAGAAGAACAAAATCCGGCTTCGAATACGTTTTTCATAACCTTTAATGCTTTGGGGAAATCCTCCTTGGAGAAAAGCGAAACATCAACCGGTATCCTTCCCGAAGCAGACCGTATTCCTACGTTTGTCTGGTAAGCCAGGCGTTCGATTCTGGTGCCGATAAAGCCTATCTTGTCCGTAACTAACGAATTCCTCAGTTCCTCCAATCCGGCGATGGTGATAGTGCGCCCGTCTTTGTGCCCTACAGAGCGTGTCAGTCCGCGCTCATCCATAATTTTGAGGTGATAGCGCACCGCCCTTTCGCCAAGATAAATGCCCTGCTCTTCAAGAAGCTTTGAAATATTCCTGCTCCCCACAGGCTGGCCCGAGTCGCTGAGGATTTTTAGAATGGCGGTAATTTTTCTTTCAATGTCGCGTGTTTCCTGTCCTATCATATATACCTCCGATCAATAAGCATAAAGCCTGCCATACGGCCGGAGATATAAAGGGGAAAGCTTTATGAATGTGTTTATTAATATTTTTTGTACATTCTCAGGTAAATGCGTATTCACCGAGGTCTCCTATGTCTGCAACCTTACGGGTATACCCTTACCATAAAGGTATTCCTTTACTTCTTTTATCGAAAACACGCGATAGTGAAATATACTGGCTGCCAGAACTGCATCCGCTTTGCCCAGAGCCAGTGCTTCATATAAGTGCTCCATCGTGCCTGCGCCGCCGCTGGCTATTACGGGTACGCTTACCGTTTCACTGATTGCGCGGGTTAGTTCATTATCGTATCCGGCTCTATGCCCATCGGCGTCCCAGCTTGTCAGCAGTATCTCTCCCGCGCCCAGTATCACTGCTTTTTTAGCCCATTCAATGGCGTCAATCCCGGTTGGTTGTCTGCCTCCATGTGTATAGACTTCCCAACCGTTTCCATCCCTGCGACGCTTGGCGTCTATCGCCAGCACGATACACTGTCTGCCGAAAATTTCAGAGCCTTCTTTGATGAGTTTAGGCCGTAACACGGCTGCCGTATTAATGGAAATTTTATCGGCGCCTGCCTGGAGCATACGGCGCATGTCGCTGATGTTGCGTAGACCCCCACCGACACACAGAGGCATAAATACCTTCTGCGAAACTTTTTCAACTACATCCACCATAGTTCTCCTGGCTTCGGGTGTTGCACCGATATCAAGGAATACCAGTTCATCGGCGCCCTCCTTATAATAAAAGGCAGCCATCTCAACGGGATCACCCGCATCACGCAGGTTGGTAAAGCTGGTTCCCTTTACCACCCGGCCGGCGGTAACGTCAAGACAGGGTATGATACGCTTGGTTAACATGTTAATTTCCTTATTATTTCTTGCTCAAGAGCAGGCTGATTTTAAAAAGTTATCATACATTTTCAGCCCCAGTTCTCCACTTTTTTCAGGGTGAAATTGTGTGGCAATTAAATTGTCTTTGATCACCATGCTGCAAAACGAGATACCGTATTCTGTCGTGCCGGCAATCACGGTTTTATCCAGCGGATCTGCAAAATAGCTGTGCACGAAATAAAAATTGGCGTTGTCCGGGATTTCATTAAAGACAGGGTGTGACTTAATTTGTTTGCGACACAGACGGCAAACAGCGGCCTCTTAATTTCAACCAGCTTCTTGATCGTGTCCGTCATTCCCTTTGCGCTGAGGTTTTTCATGGTATCTCCGGCGGCGCCCACACCCGGCAGGAAAACCGCATCCGCTTTTAGCACATCTGACGCGGCATCGGTAACCTCAGGCTTATAGCCCAGCCTGGTGACGGCATTGATTACACTGCCGATATTGCCGCCTCCGTAATCGATAATGGCAATCCTCTTCATATTAATTCTTATAGCCCTTTACCAGTATATTTATTAAACGGCTTCTGCGAGATAATTTTCCTCGACTATTACGTCTTGCAACGGCAATTAATTAAACAGCGGTATACGGCAACCTCTTTCCGTAATTATATGATATTAAATAGTATAAACTTTGTCAAAATTGTTTCTCCGGCCATGATAATTTCTTTCCGTTTGAAATAGGTCTGCGGAAAAAAATAGTGAAGGCTGTGTTAATTTTTATTGAGTAAAAAATAGTACCACGTGATTAAAAAATCGAGATTTCAAACATTCCAGGGAGGATCTTCACCATCATGAAACACCCGGGAATCCTTTGGCTTAATCCTGGGATTGATAATTTCGAAAAGTATCAGTATGACAAATGTTATCAGCAGCAGCAGAAGCAGCGTATGGATGAACTCTTTGTGTACCAGAAACATGATGATGAATATTTCCAGCATGATCACGGCCAGCTCCATAACTTTCTTGCGCATTACGGTTTCGATAATGAATGAGAACATAATTACTTCCACCCATCCTTCCATGATAATGCCGGTTATCATATCCCCGGTCACCACGCCGGGAGGTAGATATACTGTCATAAGCTGAAGAAAACCGAACGTATACAGCGATTCCGGAATAAATGAAATTGTCACAGCCAGGAAGGGGGGCAGCTTGTTTCTCAGCAGCCCGCAGACAAATCCCGTCATGGCTTTGCCGAATATTATAGCCAGACCGGCAAAGGGTCCGTAGATTCCCCGTACGGCGAACTCAAAATATGGATATATGGCGCCTATAGCTCCCGTGATAAGGCCGTAAACCGGACCGAAAGCAACAGCTATGCCAAAGGTTGCCAGGTGTGAAAAATCGAACGTTACCTGCGGTTGCATCGGAGTGAGCAGGCTCGATAAATAGGCCAGCAGGTTCCCCAACAGGCCGGCGGCTATAGTAATGAGGAGTTTCTTTTTTCGATGACTTAAACTGATAACCATTTATACTCTTAGAGTGCAGGCGCCGGAATAATTTTGCTCGAAGTATATCATCTTATTATGTATATAAACCACGTTTTCGGTTCTCTTCCATGATGCGGTAATACTCACGGTCTACGTGAATCCCCTTCTCTCTCAGTACGCGCTCCATCATTTCTACCGAGTGATAAAGGTCGAGAAAGCGGTGCAGCCATACCTGAGGATCGTCGGGGTTTTTCTGGAAATCCACGGCAAGTTGGCTGTACTCCTCGGTTATTTTATTGAACTCGATCTTGGGATTGAACTCACCTTTGATCCGCGGGAATTTGAAGAGCTGTTTAACTTTGCCGAAATGGCGCTGAAAGATATATTTATCTACGTACCAGAAAACGCAGGCCAGTATAAGCTGGTTCAAGAGGAAAGCAGGGAAATCGGGAATCCCGAGTTGTCCGCGGAGTAATACCTGCAGGGTGGCCCCTGCGATGCCCGAGAGCAAGATCCAGCGTCCGAAGACATAAATAAACCACTCTCTGGAAAACATGGCGACCCCCTTTCTTTCGTTGTTATGGTTGCTTTAATACTATCATCGGCGTGCCGGACTGTCTATGATATTACTGGTGAATTTGTACCTGTTGCTATAGTATATAATGCAGAAAGGCTGATTCCGCAATTGATTTAGTCTGAGAGGGAGAATCGGGATGAAAATCGTCTACCACCCCCGCTATACGGAAGTTTACCAAAGCGATCCGGCTGCCGCTCCCGGCCGTATGGAAGCCATCTTCAGGGAAGTAAGCGATTTTGAGATAATCATGCCGGAACCTGCTGACATCGCTGACATCAGACTGTGCCATTCGGATTACCATATTAGTTATGTGCATAGGGACGCCCCTGTTTTTGAGATGGCGTTGCTTGCCGCCGGGGGAGCCGTCAAAGCTGCTGAACTGGCGATGGACGGCGAGCCCGCGTTCGGGCTTATCAGGCCGCCGGGGCATCATGCGAGTTCTGATAGCTGCTGGGGTTTCTGCTTCTTCAATAACATCGCCATAGCAATTTCCAGACTGATCAAGGCTGAGAAAATAAAAACTGCCCTGGTATTGGACTTTGACCTGCATTACGGTGATGGAACCGCCGATATCTTCCAGGGCAACTCAGATGTAATCTACTTCCATCCTGAAGACGGCCACCGTCAGGATTTTGTCGACCATATTTCACATTTCCTGAGCAAGAATAAAACGGATATGCTGGCGGTTTCCGCGGGCTTTGACCGGCATATCGAAGACTGGGGTCATCTGCTTACAACCGACGACTATTGCGCCATCGGCCAAACCGTTAAGCAGTATTCTATGAAGTATTGCAGCGGACGCCGCTTCGCTGTGCTTGAAGGAGGCTACAACCACAGTGTGCTGGGCAGGAACGTCCGCGCTTTTGTGGAAGGTATGACATGATACCTACAGTGCTCTACTTCTGAGCCGGCGGCGCTGAAGGAGCGGCGGGCATCCATGCCGTCGAAGGCCCGCTGGCGTACTGGTTCTGCTGGGCGCCTACTACCAGAGGCCCGATATGCTGCCAGCAGTTGGTACATCCCTGCCACCATCCCTGCTGCCACCCGCTGCGCCAGCCTTTTGCCCACCCGTCGTTGAATCCGTTGTTATAGCCTATTTGCTCACCGGTCTGTTGACCCTGCTGTTGTCCTTCTTTCTGCCCCTGAGCTTTGCCCTGGGAAAAACCTCTGTTATAGCCATCGGTCTCACCTTCCTGTTTTCCCTGTGCGTAGCCGTCGCTCTGCCCTTTATTATATCCGTCCTGGGTACCTTTGGACGTACCGTCCGCATTGCCCCTGGCATAACCGGCTTTATAGCCGGTATCGTTTCCATACATATAGCCGCCGTAGCCGACTACAACCATTGCCAGAATAATCAAGCATATAATAAGAAAAATCATCCCGCTGCCTAAATTCATCAGAGGCCTCCTTCAAATAGATGCGTTAATATGTTATACGAATTTAAAACTAATTTGAAGCGCAGAGGTGTTAAATTTTATAAGCTTCAATGCCATCCTTTCTTTTACATCTTCACACTAACACATTAGAAGGTATATTTTCAAAGGAGCGCTTGTGGCTATTTTAAAAAACAAGTGTTATTATTTCCCGGAAGCATAAAGATTGCTCTTCGAGTTGAATACCTAAACTACCAGGCATGGTATCCAACCGGCAGGTTTTATACCTCAAGGGTGCAGATGGAAACGCCTGTGCCTCCCGAATTTGGAAAGGAGAGTGCTATGTTAACTCATCGTATCTGGTATTCATTTTTACTAACCGCTGTATTACTGGTATCATCCGCATCTTTCTTAAGCTGTGCGACACCCGCTGCTAATCCGGTGCCTGCCAATACCCAGGTAACTGACGTAAAACCCGCACAGCCACCGACATACCTGGTGAAGAGCCCCGTTCCGCGATTCAAAGTTGCCACCACCACCAGCCTTTATGATACAGGCCTGTGGAGCCACCTGGAGCCGATGTTTGT
>JAPLHI010000062.1 GCA_026389695.1 Chloroflexota bacterium | reverse complement strand
CTGGCAACAATTGGAAAGGAAGATAAAGAAGAGGTGGTTGGTGTCGGTCAATATGGCATCGGAGCAGATATGCACAGCGCGGAAGTCGCCTTTGCGGTTAGAGATAGTTATCAGAAAATGGGAATCGGAACGGAGCTGCTGAATTACCTGATTTACCTCGGTAAAAGAAACGGATTACTGGCCTTTACGGCAGAAGTATTATTTGATAATAAACCCATGCTCTCAATTTTTGAAAAAGCGGGATTTGCCATTTATGCCAGCAGCTCCGGAACGTATGAGTTGAGAATGGCTTTATAAGTAAAAATATCATTATTGTGTGATCAAGGAGGTAATTATTTTGGAAATGTCATTCTGGCGGGACCTGGTTATAGTCGTCTGGGGATTAGTAGGAACAATAGCACTGGTTTTTATCTCCATCATAGTTTACTTATTTTATAAGAGGACAATGTCCCTGCTCGAATCCGCGGATCTGGTGGTATCTAAGGTGGGTGAAATCGTGGATTATGCGGATAAAGAGGTCATCAAACCGGTTATGCAGTTCGGTACCATTGTACAGGGGATCGTTCAGGGGATGGATTTCATCAGCAATATTTTTAAGAAAAAGGAGGCCGAAGATGAATAGGGATTCCGGAGCAGGATTTTTTGCAGGTCTTATCATAGGGGCGGTCATAGGTGTAGCTGTAGGCTTTCTCTATGCGCCTCAATCGGGACCCGAAACCAGAAGGATCGCAAAAGAGAAGGCGGTGGCTGTGAAGGACGCCGCTGCCAAAGCTGTAGGACGGGTAAAGGAAAAAATGCAGAGCACAATGAAACCCGAAGCAGAGTAGATCAACCATTCTATTTACCTGATTTAAATAAAAACCCTTGGATACAAAATAGTTATATTAGATGTATCGCTTAAAGGGAAGGGGGAACCTGATATGACATCGGAAAGCAGCCCGTTCAGAAAATACTGGCGCCCTGTCTTGATCCTGGCTGTTATAGCTCTGGTGATCTGGCTCACAGTGATTTCCAG
Source organism: Chloroflexota bacterium (assembly GCA_026389695.1). Taxonomy (GTDB): domain Bacteria; phylum Chloroflexota; class Dehalococcoidia; order GIF9; family UBA5629; genus JAQUQM01. Next base: position 4,736 of record JAPLHI010000062.1, on the reverse strand, counting down.
CGCTGTATTAATTCCGTTTCTCATCGGCATACTGATTGCCTATTTGTTGATGCCATTGATCCGCTGGCTGGAAGAAATATTGCCGCCCAAAGGAAAGGCCCAGAAATCCAAAAGAATTATATCTATAATCATCGTTTTTGTTCTATTTCTGGCGGTTTTAATCCTTTTCACGGTTTACATAGGATCCGCGGTGATAGCAGCCTCCAGTGTGTTGGTTAATAAGGCTCCTGAGTTCATTTCTAAGAGCATGGATCAACTGGGTGAATGGTTAAAAGTTTTCAAAGGCGGTCTGCCGCAGGAAATAAACGCACGGGTGGAATCACTACTGGCAAACCTGGGGCCGGCTGCAGGCAAGTTTATCCAGGATTTCGTGGTAGGCAGCATGGCCATTATACCTGCAAGTGTGCCGACCATCATGGGCTTTATCGCCCTTCCCTTCTTTCTCTTCTTTGTGCTTAACGATTATGAATCTTTCAAGAAGTATTTTTATGAGTTATTGCCGGTAAGCACTGCCAGGCACACAGGCAATATACTGGGCATCATCGGCAATGTGATGGGCCGTTATATACGTTCACAAATTATACTCGGACTTATCGTAGGCGCCATTGTTTTCCTGGGTCTTTGGATCCTGGGGGTGGAGTATGCGCCCGCACTGGGGGCGGTGACCGCTGTAACTCAATTTATACCCATCGTTGGGCCTTTCATCTCCGGAGTAATAATCCTCATTATTACGCTTGCCTTGCAACCGGATAAAGTTCTCTGGGCTTTGCTTGTAATTTTGATAGCACAGGTTTTGCTCAATACCATATTCCTCAACTGGATACAGGGGAAGTACATGCAGATACATCCTGCCATTGTGATGGTGTTGCTCGTCGTGGGTGGTTATATCGGCGGTTTTTGGGGCATGATCCTGGCGCTACCCGTCGCAGCTACGGCATGGGAGATATTTAAGTACTTCCGTAATGAGCAACAGGCCGATAAGCTACAAGCCTGATTTGACACTACAAACTCATTATTGTATTATTTCCGTTTGGTGTACTATGCTCGGAATATCCGTTTATCTATGAATTTTTAGTTCGGTAGTAATTTATTCACCTTACGTTCATTATCTTCTCATGTCTGGCTACAAAGCGCCCAACTCTATAAGAAATAAAAAATAAGGAGGATTAGTAAAGCACAATATGGCAGACACACCGGAACAGAAAAAAATAATCACCTCCATGATGGAGGAAACCCGCAAGTTCCCCCCACCCAAGGAGTTCTCCAAGAATGCTTACATCAAAAGCATGGCGGAGTACAAAAAAATCTACAAGCGCAGCATGGAGGATATGGAAGGATTCTGGGCCGAACAGGCTGAACAGATAGTGTGGTACAAAAAATGGGACAAGGTCTTAATCGATGATTTCAAGAATGCCAAACATGAATGGTTCGTAGGCGGCAAGCTGAATGTCTCGGCTAACTGCCTTGACAAACACCTGGACACCTGGAGGAAAAACAAGGCTGCTATCATCTGGGAAGGCGATATTGGAGATTCCAGGACTTATACTTACGAGCAACTATGGTACGAAGTCAACAAATTCGCCAATGTACTTAAAAAGCATGGCGTTAAGAAAGGCGACCGCGTATCCATTTACCTGCCTATGATCCCCGAACTGGCGATTGCCATGATTGCCTGCACCAGGATAGGCGCAATTCACAGCATAATCTTCGGCGGTTTCAGCGCCGAAGCTCTTAAAGACAGGATGCTTGACTGCGAATCCTCCCTGCTCATCTGCGCGGATGGATATTATCGCGGCGGCAAAATAGTCAATAGCAAAGCCAATGCCGACCAGGCGCTGCAGTCAACCCCGCTGGCCAAAAAGGTAATCGTTGTCAAACGCGCCAATAATAACGCCCCCATGGTAGACGGGCGCGACGTCGCCTGGGAAGCGGAAATGGCCGCAGATGATGTTAAAAAACCGTGCGAGCCGGAGAAAATGGATGCAGAGGATCCTTTGTTCATCCTTTACACCAGCGGTAGCACCGGCAAACCCAAGGGTGTGCTGCACACCACCGCCGGCTATCTTTTATTTGTCATGACCACTTTCAAATGGATCTTCGACTACAAAGATGAAGATACCTTCTGGTGCACCGCAGATATCGGCTGGGTCACTGGTCACAGCTACATCGTTTATGGCCCCCTGGCACAGGGCGCTACCAGCCTTATGTTCGAGGGTGTTCCCAACTATCCCAAGCCCGATAGGTTCTGGGACATTATTGAAAAATACAAAGTTAATATACTCTATACCGCCCCCACAGCCATCCGCGCCATCATGAAGGAGGGCGACGACTGGCCTAAGAAGCATGACCTCAGTTCCCTCAGGCTGCTGGGCACGGTCGGCGAACCGATCAATCCAGAAGCCTGGATGTGGTATCACAATGTAATCGGCGCAGGCAAATGCCCCATCGTTGACACCTGGTGGCAGACCGAGACCGGTGGCATTTTGATTACACCGCTGCCCGGCGCCTGGCCGACCAAACCCGGCTCGGCTACACTGCCGTTCCCGGGTGTCGCAGCCAGAGTTATCAGGGAAGACCGCTCCCAGGCTGGCGTTAATGAAGGTGGCTCACTGATCATCGAAAAGCCGTGGCCCGGCCTTATGCGCAGGGTTTATGGAGAGCCCGAGAGATTCAAGAACACCTACTTCGTGCAGAACCCCGGCGTATACACCACCGGCGACGGCGCCAGGGTTGACTAAGACGGCTACTTCTGGCTGATGGGCCGCATCGACGACGTCATCAACGTATCCGGTCACAGGATCGGTACCGCGGAAGTCGAAAGCGCTCTGGTTTCCCACCCCAAGGTTGCCGAGGCGGCCGTTGTCGGCATGCCTCATGACATCAAGGGCCAGGGCATCTATGCCTATGTAACCCTCAAAACCGGCCAGCAGAAGTCTGATGATCTCAAAAAAGAGCTTGTCGCCCATGTCCGCAAGGAGATAGGCCCCATCGCAACACCGGATAAAATCCAGTGGGCCGACAGCCTGCCCAAGACCCGCAGCGGCAAGATCATGCGCAGGATCCTGACCAAGATCGCTGCCAACGACGTATCCAACTTGGGTGATACTTCGACCTTAGCTGATCCGGCTGTTGTGGACGACCTGGTCAAGAACAGGGTCTAACAGGAATGATAAAACGGCGCTGCCGCAAAGCGGCGCCGTTTTTTTATCCCTTATACCTTGCTATTCGAATGATTTTTGAGGAGGTGACACTAACACTATGGCTGAAGATACCAAGCTTTTCGGTATGAAGGCTGAGAGCGGCAGATGGATATTCATATTACTTGGATTTGTTATCAATATCTGCCTCGGCAGCGTCTATGCCTTCAGCGTATTTAAAATTCCGCTGCAAAACTGGTTCTTGACTACGCATAAGGTTACTGTTGGTTCTTTTGAAGGTATCCTGCCCTTCATGATTTTTCTAATGTTCTTTGCTATCTTGATGTTTTTCGGAGGGCGGGTATTGGATAGGTTGGGCCCCAAAAAAATAGGCATCATTGGCGGTATTTTAGTGGGGCTTGGCTGGATACTGGCGGGCATTCTTCCAAATATTTGGCCCAGCATCTGGGCAGTGGTAATCACCTATGGCATGATCGGTGGTGGTGGTGTTGGCCTGGCTTACGGGGGACCGATTGCAGTTGCCGCCAGGTGGTTTCCCGACAAGAAAGGCCTGGCTGTCGGCCTTACTCTCGCCGGTTTCGGCGGGTCACCTTTCATCAGCGCCAATGTTGCCAGTGCTCTTATCAAAGCTGTTAATCCCTTGAACACATTCATATTCATGGGTATAGCGTTTGTCATCATCGTTATATTACTGTCGCTGTTCCTTAAATTCCCCGTCACCGGCTGGAAACCGGCCGGGTGGACTCCCAAGGCAACCGGAGTTACCGCGGCTGCAGAGCTCAGCACGTCGGAAATGGTCAAAACCCCGACCTTCTGGGGACTTTTCCTTGCATTCACAATCGGCAGTCTGGCCGGGTTGATGGCCATTGGCATATCCAGCCCTGTGGGTACTGAAGTGATAAAGCTCGATGCCGCCGCTGCGGCGGTACTGGTTGGTGTTTTCGCGATATTCAACGGCCTCGGACGGCCTCTTTTCGGATGGCTTACCGACAGGATAACACCGCGCTGGGCCGCCCTGATTAACCTTGCGATCATCTGTGTTGCGGCGGTCTTTATGCTTCAGGCCGGGGCTGGCACGATGCCGCTGTACGTCGCATGTTTCTGTGCATTGTGGTTGTGCCTGGGTGGCTGGCTTGCCATCGCTCCTACGGCAACAACGATATTTTTCGGCGCCCGGCACTATGCACGCAACTATGGCGTAGTGTTTTTCTCATATGGCATCGGCGCCATTCTTGGCAGCATCATTTCAGGATTGGCCAAGGATATTTTCGGTGACTATAGCAAGGCATTTATGATCACCGCGTCACTCGCCGCAGTCGCGATTATACTTGTCATCTTCCTGATGAAACCGTTTAAAAAAGCCTGATTGCGTTTAACTTAGGATAATGAAGAAGGCCGGTACGCCTACCGGCCTCCTTCATTTATGCCGATATGTATCCAGGTGCTAAAATAGTATATATTTATGGCATTGAGATATAGATATGAGCCTGGACAATATCGTTATTAGCGGCGCCCGCGAACATAATTTAAAGAACATAGATGTCACCATACCGCGTGATAAGCTGGTGGTGATCACCG
>JAPLHI010000144.1 GCA_026389695.1 Chloroflexota bacterium | reverse complement strand
CCACTTCACCCCGGTGGCCGGCGGGAACTTCCTGATCGTTGTCATCGAAAATTTTCAGCCGGCTTGCCTTCTGCATCGATTTGCCGACAGAGCCAAGTTTGTACGGCCAGCCAAAACAAGACGTACCGTAAGAAGCAAGCTCGGACATTCCCCAACCTTCACTGATCTGAATGCCGAATTTCTGTTTCCATGCTTTAATCAGTTCCACCGGCATGGGAGCGCCGCCGCAGGAGCAGTATTTCAGAGAGCTCAGATCATATTTATCGATATCGGGATGGTTGAAAAGCATGACCCACATGGTAGGCACGCCATCGAAGCTTGTTACTTTGAACTTCTGAATGCATCCGAACACCTCTACGAGGTCAAACCTTTTCATAACGATCAGCTTATCTGCCAGAAAATACTTGAGAAACATTTGCATCATGCCGTAGATATGGCACAGCGGAAGCACCAGCAGACAGACACTCGATACGTCTATGCCGACGATATCCAGATCCTGTACGGTGTCTTTATTTGCATTAACGTCCTTGATAATGGTGCGGGCTGTAAATCTGGCCGGGATCAGGGTCAGCAACGTCTCGAAATACCCCAAAAGTGAATAGTAGAGCCCGAAATGGCTGTGAACCACTCCTTTGGGCAATCCGGTGGTACCCGCAGTATATATAATGGCGGCATTATCGGAGTTGTCCATTTCTTCAATGGGCAACAGATCCGAGCAGCCCTCAATTATATTATCGAAATAAAGGGTCCCCGGAACGTCGTCTTTATCGATGAGTATTACACTGGTCAGACCGGGCGCATTGGGACGTGCGCTATTGACAACCTCAATATAGTCGCTGCCAGTTATGAGTACCTTGATACCTGAATCGCGATACAGGTGCGCAGCCTCTTCGCCGCGGGCGCCGGGGTTCATAGGCACGATGACGGCGCCGATTTTCATGACGGCCTGAAAAGCCATAAGGACCTGCGGGCAATTATAGATATGTGTGCCCACCCGGTCGCCCTTACCAACTCCCAGTTTTTTCAACGCATTACCCAACCGGTTTGCCAGACGGTTGATTTCGATATTGGAATACGTCCGTCCTTCGTAATAAAGGTATTCATACACGCCAAATTTGCGTACGTTATCTTCGGCCAGTGTTGCCAGATTCATGGGGAAGCCCCTCCTTGATCAAAATGCGGGCATGATGCACGGCTCTTTCACACCTTTAATTGTTAGAAGTCTATGGGCTTACCGGCATAAGCGTATTCGAATATTTTGGTGAGGTCTTCTTCACCGGGAACGCGGGTCACCGTGATTGTCATCACCTCATTCAGCGCCCTGTCTACCAGTGCAGGTATCTCCGCATCGAATTTGACCTTATCGATGCCGCAGTCTTTTACCGATAGCGGCTGGCCGATTGCCTTTGCCAATGACCTGACCCTGGCCACCAGAGCTTTGGCGCATTCTTTATCGGGACCGGAAGCGCCGCAGCAGAACCGCGCTATCTCCGCGTACTTGGCTGTCGTCTCCTCAGAGCTATTAATTAAATACTCCATTGTGTAGGGCAGGAATAAACCTACCGTGCGGCCGTGCGGAACATGAAAAATGGCGCCAAGGGCGTGCCCGGTGCTGTGGCCCAGTCCAGCCATGGCATTGCCGAATGACATGCCGGCCAACGTGGCGGCGTACATCATCTCCCTGCGTGCCAGGAGGTCGCTGCCGTCCTTATAAGCCTTGTCCAAGTATTCAAAGACCCTGCGTGCGGCAACCAGTCCCGGGCCTTCGGTAATAGTCGTGCCCCAGGTTGAGGCGTATCCTTCGATGGCGTGGCAGAGAACATCCATGCCGGTATCAGCTGTAATCAGGGGGGGCAGGCCCATGACCATGACCGGATCGAGAATTGCTACGTCCGGCATGCATTCGGTGGTCCCGAGGCCAAGCTTGCGGTTCAGAACGGTGTCCGTAAGTACGATAGCCCAGGTGGCCTCGGAGCCCGTGCCGCTGGTGGTCGGTATTGCCATCAGTTTGGCTTTGGCTCTGAAGTTGAAAGTCTCCGATACCGATAAGGCGTCCGGCTCCAGATCAGGCCGGGCGAGCAGAAGGATAATGGCCTTGGCAGCGTCCATAGCAGAGCCGCCACCAACCCCGATAACCCAGTCAGGCTGGAATTTGGCCACGGCCTCGCCGCCCCTTTTGACTGTAATGAGTGAAGGCTCGGGCTCAACTTCATCGAATATTTCCCATTTGATGTCCACAGCATCTAATTGATCTGTAACCAGCTTCACCAAACCGAGCTTTACAATGTTCCTGTCGGTGACGATGAAAGCTTTTTTCCCCTGTATCTGTGCCAGGTATTCGATGGCATTGTCTCCGTACGCCATCAATGGAGCCGAGAAAGTCCACATGCTAACCTCCCTCTATCGTTATTTTATCGACATTTAGACAACTGGATTACCAATTACTCCGGCCATTCGGTGGGAAGCTGCTTGGTAATGTTGGTGATTTCGTTGGCGGCCTT
>JAPLHI010000222.1 GCA_026389695.1 Chloroflexota bacterium | reverse complement strand
AAAAAAGCGGTGATGGTGGATATCGACAGGGAGGTTGTCGGTCTTTGCCGTAAGCATCTGCCGACTTTTCACGCAGGCGCATTTGAGGACAAACGCGCCCATATATTTTATGCTGATGCCAGAAAATACATACGGGAAACCACAGACCGTTTCGATGTTGCCATCATAGACCTTGCAGATCCGGTTGAAGAAGGCCCGGCGAGGTTGCTGTATACACAGGAATTCTACCAGCTGGTTAAAAACAAGCTTAAGCCCGGCGGAATCATGGCGGTACAATCGGGGCAATCGGGTTGGATAAACCTGGATAATTTCACGGCTATCAACTATACGCTGAGGAGCATTTTTAAGGTTGTACGGCCTTACCAGGTATACGTACCGTCATTTGTTGATCTATGGGGATTCCATACCGCTTCCGATACTCTCGATCCCCTGAAATTGACAACGGCCCAGATCAACCAGAGGATAAAAGAAAGAATCAAGGGTAATTTGAAACATTATGACGGAACGAGCCACAGTGGGTTATTCTCATTGTCTAAAAGGCTGCGGTATAAACTCGGCAGGTCCCGCAGAATAATTACAGATAGCAAACCGATTTTTGTCCATTAACCGGTTTGCAGTACTTTTTTCCGGTTTATCCCCATGATGATAAAAGTATGTTCTTCTTTGATTAATTTACCGCAAAATTCAAAACCGCACTTTCTGAAGCATTCCTGGGCACGTGTATTCCAATCCAGCGTTCTGAGATGAATCATGTTTAAATCAGATAATTGAAAAATATGATGTAGAAACGTGAGGATTGCATCCGCGCCGTAACCCTGATCCCAATATTTCCTTTCCCCGATCATAATTCCGATCTCTGCATTATCGCTTAAATAATCGATGTGAAACAGGCTGCAGTCACCTATGTGTTTACCGTCCGGTGTCTCAATGGCAAAATTGTAGGTAAGCCCGGGGTATTCGATCTCAATGGAAAAGCGTTGAAAAAACTCGCCAAAGGTATTATCGAAGGGTGTCGTCGCGTCGAGCCGGCATAACTCTTCATCAGTCCGCCAGCGGTATTCATCCGCGGCATCCTCAAGACGCCGGGCACGTAATTTTACACTCTTACCCGTAAGCGTCGGCTGTTTGTCTAGGGATTCAAAGACAGTGGGTCTTCGCAAGCTAATAACTCTTTCAGAGCAAATTGTGCCTCTTCTTTAATCAGAGAATCGGGATCCTTAATTAAATCCTGCAGCGTCATTTTGACTTTCGAGCCTCCAATTTTACCTAAGGACCGTATAGCTGCCTCCTGAACCTGGCTCTCCCGATCGTGGAGCAAATCTATAAGATACGGTACCAGGTCTTCATCGTCAAGTTCACCGCTTGCCCGGGCTGATTCAAATCTGAATTCAACAACCTCACTTTGCATCCCATTAATCAGAAAATCCAGCCAGCGGCCGTCGCAATTACGTCCCATGGAAAATAGGGCGCTGGCCTTAACTTCCGGATCCTCACTATAGTAGAAATCTTCGATGTAGTTGGCGACAAGTTCATCATGAAACGGTGCTATAGATTCAAGCGCCCGCCGTCGTAGAGTCATAGATTCTCTGGTGTTCTCCAATATTCCCAGCAAGGCCGTGAAGATGTCCCGGGCAATTATTTCAGAAAAGTCTCCCTGCTCCGCCAGCAGCGCAAATTTGCCCAGCGTCTGTGCAGCCGCAGATCTGACCTTTTCCGATTCATCAGTTTTCAGGGTTTTAATAATGGGTGCAATATAAATATATTTGTCCTCAAGCTCCAGGCCTTCTATAGATTTAATCCTGACCTGCTCTTCGGGATCTTCAAGGCCATGCTTAAAAATGCCGGTAAAGTCCAGCGTAAAATCTTCTTCGCCGAGGCTGCCCAGCCCTGTAATCACCTGTATACGGCGTTCTGCCTCTGCGTTGCGCCAGCACTTTTTGAAATAATTCAAGTCATCAGCGCTCAGATTGGAGAATCTGATCAGGTCGGAATTGAGGATTTTATTCAGTGGATCCAGCGTTTTATCTATTATTTCACTTACGGCAGGCGATTCTTTGTCCATTTAATCTTCCTCGTCCTCATCTTCATCTTCCTCATCCTCGAACTCTTCTTCAGGCGGCCAAACGGGTTTGGTATAGCGGTCAATATATTCACCCATTGCCTGTGCCGCCAATCTTTTCATCTGTTGGTCGGATTCCTCGGCAATTTTTGCAAGTTCAGTGAGATCGATTTCCAGATCAAGGACTTTCAGCATGACTTTAATAACCTCAAGGGATGCCTTGGGATTGGGTATCCTGGTGGTATATGAGGGCACTTCGCCCAGCAGGCAGATTCCTTCCAGCCCTCTTTCTTTAGCTACACCTAACAGCAGTCCGTTTAATCCTGCGATTTGCAGACGACCCCGCAGGACGACTTCGAATTTTTTCAGGAAATCGATCAGGCCAGGAGCGGTGGCTACTCCCCACACCTTAGGCTGTTCTGTGTGGTGTATCTTGGCTATAGCGGCGGCAAAGGTATAAATCCTTTTCACCTTGAATTTTTTGGCTATATCCAGGATGAAATTTGCCAGGTCATAGCCTTTGTAAGTGGGTTGCTCATCGCTGATAAAGAAGAGGAGGTCTCTTTTGCCGCTGGTATTATGCCAGTAATAGAACGTGCCTTCCGGAAACTGGGGTGCTTCAACAATGTTATCTTTAACCATCACCCCGATAGGATCGAAGAAAGCAGAGGGCTCTATTTCCCCTATCTCCTCTGCATCTAACTTCTCCCTGAGATACCTGGTGACGATAAGTGACAGGTTGCCAATTCCAGGCCAGGCGGCTATGAGGTCACAGGCCTTAGGCCGCAGCTCCTTGTGAAAATTTACCACGTTTTTCATGTTAACCTGTTCTCGCCGTCACCGAGATACCCGGTAAATAAATGCTCGGTGTTTTGGCGTAACCTGCTATCCAGCGTGAGTCGTTGCCAGTGGCTTGCAGCTTGCTTAATAACTGGTAAACGTTGCCAAACACCATGGTATCTTTCACACGTCCGGTGATTTCCCCATGCTCTATTTTATACCCCAGGAGAACATTGCCGCTAAAGTCACCGTTGAGAATATTGCCCTGCTCGGCCCCCATCAATTGCTCGATAACCAACCCCTGCTTAATGTCTTTGATCATATCTTCGGGTGAGATCAGGCCGTTATCAATGACAAGCGCATGAGGCGAAGGCGATGGCAAACCGCCGTTGCGGTTGCCGTTTCCCGTGCTCTTGGTCTTGGCCAGGGCTGCCGTACTCAGATCGTAATAAAACTGATTAACCACACCGCCATCAATAAGCATGTTACTGCGCGTAGCCACCCCTTCGTCATCAAATGGCGCGCTGCCGGGCTGATATGGAATGGTAGGGTCGTCCCGCAGGCAGACCCTCTGGTCAAAAACTTTGCTACTTTTTTTATCTTTTAAAGGTGAGGCGCCATCGAAGACCGTCTTCCCGTTAAAAGCTGAGATAATGGGGGATAGAAGTGAACCGGCAACGCCCGTGGGAGTAAAAATCACGGGAAACACCCCGGATGTAATGACAGCGTTTCTTTTGGCGTTTTCAAGCTGTTTGAGGACTTCGCCGGTAACCATTTTATGGTCGGTAATAGGCCGGCAGGAACTCTGACTGTCACCAACGAAAAGCAGATCGCCATCCCTGGCCAGTACCCCTTCGAGACTGATACTGTAATTGCTCCTTATATAACCGGCATGTCCGCCCTGTGTATTTGCGATCTTATAGCTGGTTATGCTTCGTGAAACCGTAGCTTCGCATAGAATCCCCGGTGTACTACCTGCAACAACATCTACGAGCTTCTGGCCCAGCTCAATCATTTCCCCGAATGTGATCTTTTCAATCTGGGGGTCGTATATTTCAATATCCAGGTATGATTGGCCTGCCGGGAAATCGAAATTCGCTTCCGGGCCGAAGCTGCTTGTCTCCAGGGCCATGGCTATCAGCTCATCGGGATCTATCAAGCCGCCTGCCTGCGCGAAACCTATCTTCCCGTTTTTCACCAAACGCAGGGCGGTGCCCACGGTCTCTTTGGTCTGTATCTGCTTGAGTCGGTTAGCCTCGAAATGAACTGGTGTCCGGTTCGAAACTACCTGGAAGCCCTCAGCTTTTTCGGCAATTTTTTTGGCTTTTGCC
>JAPLHI010000133.1 GCA_026389695.1 Chloroflexota bacterium | reverse complement strand
CTAACCTGCAGCCGGCCGTTACCGTCCGTATAGCCCAGGAAAGCGCTTCTTTCCCTCAGGATGGGCGCGTATTTTTCCTTGACCGCTGTGTCAATGGAGGGGGCGGCATTGAGTACAGAGGCCGCTTCTTCCACGATGTCCATTTTTACCGCGTACAATGCAGCCTTGTTTACTCCCTTGCCGCTGCCGTCGAAGACGCCTATATCTACGGGATCGCTGATGTAAGCTTCAGCCGGGGATTTGATATAGAGGACTTTCTTAGTCACGGGCAGCGTATAGGTGATGTAGGTGAAGGCGGGTTCGTAGCCGTCCTTGAAAGCCGCCAGAAAATACTGTCCGGATGAGCTGAAGTTGTAAACCACCTGACCGCTGTCATCCGTGTAGCCTGCGAAAGCGCCCTTTTCTTTAGCCTTAGCCTTGTTAGCCTCGTTCTGAGCCTTGTCGTTTTTGGCTGTGGGCGGCATGGGTTTAATTTCGGCGGCATCGCTGATCTTCAGTACATAGACCAGTGCTTTGGGGACGGGCTGAGCGGTGGATTTCTCCCGGACGACAATGTATACCGGCTGCCCGGAGGTGATATTGAAGAGAGCGTTGACCTCCAGCGCTTTTCCGGCCTGCGCCAGGATGTTGATACGCGTACCGCCCGGCAGGTAACCGTCCTTGTAGGCTACCAGTGTATAACGTCCGGCTTCACTGAACGTATACTGAAGCTCGCCGTTATTACTAGTGTAACCAAGTAAAACCGGCTGGTCTTTGGACTGGACCATGAGTGCCTGCGCCTCTGCGGTAGCGACAGCGCCGGCGAATGATGAATCGATCACTACCTGGGTCGCCGTGCGACCGGCGAGCGTGATATTTATGCGGCTGAATCCCGGGGCATATTCATCTTTAACCGCAGCCAGCAGGTAGCGGCCCGTATTTGTAAAAGTGTAGTTTACCCGGCCTGTATCGCTGCTGTAGCCGAGCAATATGCCTTTTTGCTGAGCCCAGCCCTGATATTTATCAATTACGTCGCTCTGGGCCGAGCCGGATACCAGACTGTCCCAGACCGGGCCCGCTGTTTCCTTGATATCGTCTAGCCTGAGTGCCCACAGCGCGGCCCCGGATACTGCCTGGCCCGTATTGCGCCCGATTACGAAAAAATCGACGCCGGCCCCTGCCTCAGCCGAGCCGGGCGATTTTACACCCAGTTTTTTCTGGTCAGCCAGGAAAATGGATATCCTGGAGAAGACGGGCGCATATTCGTCCCGCACCGCTGTGAGGACATACGAGCCGGTAGCGGTGAAAGTATAGGTTAGCTGGCCTTTATCGTCGGTATTGCCACGATATATGCCTGATTCTTTGATACCGGCCGCATATTGCTCCGTCTCCTCTGTATTCGCCGGGTCGGCTTTGATCAAGGTCGCGTTTATCAGAGGCAGTGGATTTCCGACTACCTGCGGTTGTGAAGCGCCTGTTGTGCCGGAGTTGCCGGCTGTGGAAGCGGTAATCTGTGCCTGTACCTGCGCGTGCGTCTGTGCCCTTATCTGCGCCTGTACCTGGACGGGTTGGGCGATGGGGGCTACGCCTGTCTGCGGCAAACTGATCTCAGTGATAAGCTGTGCGTAAATGGAAGCACCGGCTACCGGTGTGCTGGAATATCTCTCCGTCACCGTAAAGGTTACCGCTTTATTTACTTCGGCGGCCCCCGGATTTCTCATGTTGAGTCCTTTTTTAGCGGCGAGGCTGATGGTTATCCTGGAGAAGCCAGGTATAAATCCGTCTTTGGTGGCCACCAGCAAAAAGCGTCCCGTTTCGGAAAAGTTACCTTTGACGGTGCCGTCATCACCGGTGTTGCCGATGAATATGCCTTTAGCTTCCGCCAGGGCTTCATAGTCGGCAAGTATAGATGTATAATTTGTCTTGTCAGCCGTGATAACGATATCACTTGTCTTCAATGCGTAGACTGCAGCTCCGGCTACGGTCCCGCGGCTCTGCTTGCCGAAGACGGTGATAGTTACCGGCTGACTTACATCCGCCACACCGGGTGCCTTGATCATCAGCGATGCCCAGGATGAGAGCTGAGGTTTTACGGCATCGTCAGATTCGGCGAATACCGGCGCAGTGGCCGGTATGATCAGCGCCAGCGCTGTGATCAGCGAAAATAAACCTGAAAAAATGCGTTTCATTTGATACCTCCTGAAAAAAGTTTACCCGATTAAAGTAACCCTTTTTAAGCGCGCATTTACTCCTCCTTTTGTGTGTTTCCCGGTATTAATAACGAAACGCGGCCTAAATGGTTTAGATGCGGAACGTAAGCGAGTTTGCACGGTAGTCGGAGGAGGAGGAATGCGGGTTAAAGCGTGGAGTAAACAGGCTTCCCTTCGAGGATTTCCTGTAGCATCATCCTGAGTTCTTCCAGGTTGAAAAGTTTGGCCGGGCGGCGCAGCATCCTGGCGTCCTCATTTCCTCATCACCACTTCACATCGACGATCAGAATCCTGACAGCCGGGGTCACTGTTCCGGCAGGGCTTTGTCTGGCCTCTTCATTTGCCTTTGAGGCGGGAAGGTAAATATGCACGGTCGTTCCTTAATGTAGGGGCGGGTTTTAAAACCCGCCCAATGCGGGCGCACCTGAAGGTACGCCCCTACGATTACCACGCTTCGCTCGTAATGACATGAACACGTCCACTATGGAGTTTTGAATTTGTTTAGGATTTAGGGTTTAGAATTTTAATATTTGAATTCTGTTCAAACTGGCACTTAAATCCCCCCTGCTTGACATCAATCAGTACCTCTGCAATAGTATATACTTATCCGGGAATTAGGCAGGCAAGATAAATGTTACAGACGCAGGCGGCAGCATCATGAAAGGCGAAGCGGGCGACAACGAACTGGCAAGGCAATTTGAAATCCTGGTGTGCACCAGGGAATATGTATTCACCGGCATTATTAGATGTGAATACGGGCAGCGCCTCATCGATGCCCTGAATGAGGGTGTTCCTGTAGGGGCGTCATCGCGGGGACTGGATTTTTTGTCGCTGGAAGATGTGCAGATAATAGATATGGCCGGCGTTGAATCGAATCACCCCCGCTTGTACATAGCCAAGCACAATATAATTTTTATCGCGCAGCATGAGAGGGACAAAAAGGAAAAACCCTTGAGCGCCTATCCGTACAGGCAAAAGGTGCCGGTAAAGGTGAAGATCTATGAGACACCGTTCACGGTTACCGGGCAGGTTTACAGCGATACCTGGGAACAACTGGCGGACACCATAGAGGCCAAGGTAAGCTTCCTTCCGCTTACCAATGTGGAGATTTCGCCTGCTTTACCTGGCGGATATTCCTGGTTTGAGTTTGCGGCGATCAATAAGGAAAACGTAACTTACCTGTCGGAAAATTTGTCCCTGCCCTGAATCAGGCGTTTTTCTTTTTCGCTATCACCTGGTAGAGAGCAAAGATAACCAGCACATAAGCCAGCAGCCTGACCATGATGATTACCCCCGACAATCCCGTTCCCAGGCCCAGCATTGTGATCAGGTGGGAAACGCCGAAAAGTCCGAAGGCAATACCGATATAGAGTGGTAGCCACGATTTGCTTTTTGTGTATTCCCAGATGCCCATGACCAGTATAACCACGCATAAAACCAGGTTGATCATCAGTACCGGATCGAGATTAAGTTGCATTTCGTCCTCCCTTGCTGTTTTAGCTGTTTACTATATGCTATCACTTTAAGTGGTAAATTTGTAGTATAAACCTGCCATGCTTATTAGTGGTAAAATATATGAAAATTGCGGGAGGCCGGTTTGCCTGACGAAGAGTTACAGCTTAAGAGGCTGCTCAGGGAGCTGTTTAAGACACAGCTTTTTGCGGCGCTGGCCACGCAGCAGTCATCGAGGCCTTATAACAACCTGATTGCCTTCGCAGTTACCGAGGACCTCAAAGACATACTTTTTGTCACCAACAGGGAGACGCGTAAATATGCCAACCTGCTTGCCAGCAACAGCGTCTCAGTACTGGTGGACAGCCGCACTAACCATGACTCGGATTTCCGCAACGCCGTGGCGGTAACCGCGGTGGGCACAGCCGAGGAAGTCAAAGGCAACCACAAAGAGAACTTGCTAAAGCTCTATCTTGTCAAGCATCACAACCTGGAAAAATTCGCCAACTCCCCGGGGGCCGCCCTGTTCAGGGTGAAGGTGAAAGCGTATTACATCGTGCGCAATTTCCAGGAAGTGATGGAAGTGAAGATGGACGGGTGATGAACCGGTTGAGTCAGGTGCCGATGGGGATTATTGAAGGCAGAAACCCGGTAATTGAAGCGCTCAGGGCAGGCCGGCCTATCAGCAAAATATTGCTGGACAGAAACATCAAGAGCCAGGGCGCTGTCGATCAGATACTTCAACTGGCCAAGGTCAAAGGGATTCGGGTTGAGTATGTGGACAGGCAGGCTATGGATGTGCAGGGCTCAACCGGCTCCAGCCAGGGAGTGATTGCCTTCGCAGCAGCCAAAAAATATATCAGCCTGGAGGAGCTTTTCGCAATTTCCAGAGAAAAAAATGAGCCACCGTTGTATTTAATACTGGACGGCATCGAGGATCCGCAAAACCTGGGGGCAATTCTGAGAACCGCCGAGGCTACGGGAGTCCATGGAGTTGTGATACGTGAAAGAAGGGCGGTGGGGCTGACCCCGGCAGTAGCCCGGGCTTCAGCAGGAGCGGTGGAATACATGCCGGTAGCAATGGTAACCAATATTTCCCAGGCAATAGTAACGATGAAAAAAAATAATGTCTGGGTCACCGGCATAGACATGACGGGGGAGCTGGATTACAGTAAAAGCGATTTCAAGCTGCCTACAGCCTTAGTCATCGGGGGTGAGGGCAAAGGGTTATCGGACCTGGTCAGGAAGAGGTGCGATTTCATTGCATTTATCCCCATGCGGGGTCAAATCGCGTCGCTGAACGCTTCCGTAGCGGCGGCGGTGGTGATGTACGAGGCCCTGAGGCAGAGGAGCCGGCAGTAAACCTGTTAATCCCCGTCATAATGTCCATGAGCTGATGAATGCCTGTATCGTCGATTTTAGCGTATATGGATTTCCCTGTCTTCCTTTTACGAGCCGTCTTCCAGCTTCTTAAAAGAAAAACCTTTTTCCCGGAATAGCTTGATGCATGCTGTTACAACGTCGGCGTCATAGAGTACACCGCTGTTTTTTGAAATCTCTTCCAGCGCGGCATCGATGCCGAGGCTGGGTCGGAAGGGACGGTGCGCCGACATGGCTTCCACCACGTCCGCCACCATGAGGATTTTGGCCTCGAGCATGATATCTTTGCCGATCAGGCCACGCGGATATCCTGACCCGTCAAGCCTCTCCTGGTGCTGAAACGCGATCTCGGCTACAGGCCAGGGGAAATCGATCGATCGGAGTATATCGTAGCTGCCCTGCGCGTGTGCCTGGATGATCTGGTACTCGAGGGCATTCAAGCGTCCCGGTTTACTGAGCAGCTCGGCGGGTATATATGCTTTGCCGATGTCATAGGTTTTACCTGCCATGACTATCCCCTTGACCTGATCCTCCGGCAACCCCATTTCCACGGCAATTGCGCTGGCAAGTGTAGACACCCGTTCCTGGTGACCTGAAGTATGGGGATCCCGCATCTCCACGATTTTAGCGAAGGCTTCGATGGTGCCATTGATGGTTTTTTCGAGTTGTACCAGGCTCTGAGCCACCTTTTCATGGTTTGTTTCGGTGAGGTCTGTTAGCGTAGCCACCGTCTTACCTGTGCCCGGCACAAGGCTAATTGTAATACGGACATCCTTGATATCTCCGGATTTAGCGGCAAATTTGAATTCATAGGTATCGGGCGCCGCGCCCGGATCCAAACGTCTCAGCAGGTGATACCTTTTAAGCCGGTTGAGGTCTTCTTTGGCAACGAATTCCACCCAGCTCTTCTTCCCCTCTATTTCTTCACGCGGGTACCCCGCCAGCTTCTCGAAGGCGGCGTTTACCAGCGCGATGGTGGTATCCTCGTTGACGAGGGCTATGGGAGTGGCCGTATTTTCCAGGGCTATCGACTGACTTGATTGCGCATCGCGTACCGCGGTCGGAGGCCCCGCCGCCGCCGCGGTTTCTTTAAGGCCGATTACGATGCACATCGGCGCGCCCTTATCGTTGCTGACCCATGAGACATTTAAGGCTGTAGGAAGCAAGCTGCCGTCTTTTTTCACTACGCCGCATCCCAGGTTCCCCGGCGTGCCCTGCTTCATGCAGTCCAGTATCCAGGGCTCAACGCGGTCACGTTCCGGGGACGCCACCAGGCTGTCAATTTTTTTACCCAGCAGCTCCGAACTGCCGGCGTAACCGAGCAGGCTGAGCAGCTTCAGGGAGACGTGAGTAAGGTGGCAATCCAGGTCGGCCACCGCAATAGGCTCGAGGGAGCTATCAACCAGCGAGCGGTAGAGCCGTTCCTCCTCTTTGAGGCCTTCCTCGATGCGTTTCTGCTCCGTAATGTCGCTGAAATGGACGATAAAATAAGAAGGGGCGCCTTCGGAATCTCCTATCAGGGAGATAACCAGGGCAACCCAGACAGTGCGTCCGTCCTTGCAGATGAGGCGTTTGTGTATTGGTTCCTCGGGCTTCTCCAGCGAGAGGAACAATTGCATCAAATCCCCGGCTGTCCTGTGGTCTTCCGGGTGCAGGATATCTTCAAAACGGCTTTCCAGTACTTCTTTTTCGTCGTAGCCTATCATGTCAAAAAAGGATTTATTGGCCTTGAGAAAAATACCGTCGATGCTGATGATGCTCATGCCCATGGAAAGGTCTTCGAAGGCAGCCTGGAAGCGTCTTTCAGCTTCCCGCCAGGCTTTCTCCACGGCATGGTGCTCGCTGATATCCAGCCAGTGCCCCATCGTCAGCCAGTTCCCGCCGTATTTCAAATAGGTGATCTTTTCGGAGATCCACTTCTTTTTTCCTTCTTTAGTAGTGATTTTAAATTCGTGGGCGGAGGTGTCATCTTCTTCCCAGAGCGAGGCCACGTTCTGCTTGGGCATCTGCCTGTAACGGGGATTGATCAGGCGGAGGTAATCTTTGCCGGAAAGCTCATCCTGTGTGTAGCCCGTGATCCTGCGGAACTCGATGTTGGTGTAGATGAATTTGCCGTTGCGGGTAATGTAAATTCCCGCAGGGGAATTCCTGAACAGGGCGGAGCACAGCTCCTCCGCTGCTTCAGGCAATATTTTCAGGACATCCGTTCTATCGGAGATTATATCCATAAAATCACTTCCTATCACCATCCCGGTGCCTCCCCTGTATCCCTGATAATCACTTCGACATGAAAAATACAACCACAGAATTTTTACCCATTAATTTTACCCTGAATGCCTTAATCAGTAAAAGCCAGCTTGTACTTGCAGTGTCGCGGAAGTGCTATAATAGCACCATATATATCTGAGCAATGCCTTGAGAAATATACCCGGCAGTGAGCATGCTGTGAGACTGAATAATTTTACACTGATATTTTTGCTGACAGCTCTGAGCGCTTTTTCAGCAGGATGTAATCCCCCTGTATCCACCGGCCTGCCCGCCGAAATACCTATCGGGTGTGTTATGCCAACAGCCAGCGCACCGGCCTGGGGCCCCAACCTGGTTAATGCTGCCAATGAAGCCGTCAACGAGCTAAACGCGCACGGTGGCATAGACGGTAAAAAATTTGTTTTACTGGTGGAAGACGAGGGTCCGACACCGGCCACCGCGGTCATGGCAGTGCATAAACTGATTGATGAGAAGAAAGTGCAGGTAATCATTGGCGGCACTACAAGCGAAGCCGTGATGGCGGCAGGCCCCTATTTTGCCGATAAAAACATCCCCCTGGTTTCTCCATCGGCTACTTCTACTATCCTCTC
Source organism: Chloroflexota bacterium (assembly GCA_026389695.1). GTDB lineage: Bacteria > Chloroflexota > Dehalococcoidia > GIF9 > UBA5629 > JAQUQM01. Next base: position 6,082 of record JAPLHI010000133.1, on the reverse strand, counting down.
TCAGCAAAGCTGGTCACACTGGATTTTCCGCCTTTCGCCTGATGACGCGCTGCAGGGTGGCGTGGTAGCCAAGCTTATCAAGGACAATGGATATAAAAAAGTTGCCATTCTGGTGCAGGACAGCATATACGGAAGGGGTATTGAAGAGATGACAAAGGAATTCCTCAAGGGGAGAACCGAGGTGGTTATTTCAGTCAGGTATGATCCCAGGAAGCTGAGCTACCGCAGCGAGTTGAATGCCATCAAAGACAAGAACCCCGATTGTGTCCTGTGTGTGGGCTACTATGATGACACGGCGGAGATATATAAACAGGCGGGTGAATTAGGCCTGGATGATATTAAATGGATAGCCACCGACGGTTCTTATGATATGCCCCTGGATCAGCATCTCGATGCCGCCAGATTTATGGAGAAAGCCGTCACAGGCACGGTACACATGCCTGACAAGCAATCGAATGCTTATAAAGATTTCAGCAATAATTACCAGACGATATATTATGCTGCGCCCACGGTTTATTGTGATACTGCTTATGATGGAATTAATTTGATAGCCCGGGCGATTAAACAGGCCAACACATACCAGGGTGGGAGCATCAGGGACGCGCTGGCTTCAGTAGGAAAGGATTTCCATGGGGCCAGCGGAACAGTTACCTTCGATGACCAGGGAAGCCGTATTGCGGGCACTTATGCAGTGTGGAAGGTGGAAATGCAGGGAACGCAATACCAGTTCGTCATGACCGGACAGTCGATCACCTTCTTGAAACCGAAATAAAATAAACCCATCCGCACGAAATTCATCTGTTATCCTCGGGCCATCCCTGCGTACTTAAATGAATGATCTAAATTAAGCTCAATGGGGCAGGCCGTGCGCGGAAAAGTGCGGATAGTCCTGTGTGATGACAAACTTGCTCCACTTGCCTATATGCCCGTAATCGAAGTGGCACTTCTGGCAGAGGATCACGCAATTATTCAGAGACGTATCACCGCCGAGCTCAACGGGCTTTTTGAAATGGGGATAGCCTTCCAGCAGGTTTTCACCACAGTGAGCGCAAGCGCTTTTCTGCCTGGCCTTGGCCTTATCTTTTATTTCCTGAGGGAATTCCTTGGGGCTCATGAACCTGTTGATATTCCTCAAATTAAATCCGGCGACTATTTAAATTTAAGCACAAACGAAACTTCATTTCAATATGGCATCCCTGATTTCCTGTTCAACAGCATCCAGTATAGCAGGAATCCTCGATTCTATTTGCGGTGATATGTGTAATCCGTGAGAGGTATCCTCCGGTTCGATGCCGATAATCACTACTTTATCCGGCTGTATACCGAGCTTTTTCATCAGCTTGAGCCCATCCAGTACGCCCAGCCCGTGCACGGAAGAGAACGAATCATCGGAGATATTGGATTCATGGATTTCCAAACGGTAAATGGTGCCGGGTTTGCCTTTGCCTTTCAAGGCATCTACGATAATGAGCTCATCGATATTGGCATTCAGCAGGGAAAGTAAATCAGGAGATGTTCCGCCGTCGATTACATCTACTTCTTCCGGCACACCCCTGGAATGCAGATCGTATATAATGCGGATGCCGATGCCGTCATCCTGGCACAGGGGATTACCTATGCCGAGCACTGTTACGCGGTTTTTAGTATCGCTCATAAAATCAGCATATGCGGGGCAGAATCTCACCTGTGGGCATATCAACTATGCGTGAGGCGCCGATCCTTGTTTTCATGACCACCCTGCCCCTGTGTTCGGCTGTGACCTCGCCAATGACGACCGCCCCGCCGGCATACTTATTTTTTCTCATCGCCGCTAATATTTCTTCTGTATCGGCAGGAGACACGATTGCAACCAGTTTGCCTTCATTGGCAATGTAGAGGGGGTCCAACCCGAGCAGCTCGCAGGCTCCCCTGACCCCGTCGTGGAGGGGAATTTTTTCCTCTTCGATGCTGATGCCTGCGTTCGACTGCCGGGCAAACTCATTCAACGTGGCTGCCAGCCCTCCACGCGTGGGATCGCGCAAACAGTTTATCTTCCTGCTTGCCCCGAGCATATCGGAGACCAGTCTGTTAAGCGGTGCGCAGTCGCTCTGCACCGGTACCGAGAACTGCAACCCTTCCCGCTGGCTCATCACAGCGATGCCGTGCTCACCGATGCTGCCGCTGAGTATAATTTTATCACCCACTTTCGCGTTGGCGCCCGATATATCCAGCCCTTTGCGTATGACGCCGATTCCTGCAGTATTAATGAAAAGTTTATCCGCCTTCCCGTGATTCACCACCTTGGTATCGCCGGTGATGATCTGCACCCCCGCCTCGGCACACGTATTTTTAACGGATTCAATAATCCTGCGCAGTTCTTCCAGTTCCAGCCCTTCTTCAATGATGAGCGCAAGGCTGAGATATAAGGGCTCGGCGCCGCTCATAGAGAGGTCGTTAACCGTGCCGCAGACCGCCAGCCTGCCGATATCCCCGCCGGGGAAGAAAATGGGGCTAACTACGTAGCTGTCGGTTGTGAATGCCAGCTTGCCTGAAAGCTCGAAGACGGCCGCATCGTCCATGCGCGCAAGGATGGAATTATTGATGGGGGGTACAAGGATTTTTTCCAGCAGGTCGTGGCTCAGTTTGCTGCCGCTGCCATGGGCCAGCAGTATTTTATCGTTCATGAAAATCTCCGTACTGATAATAGGCGGCACAGCTGCCCTCCGAAGATACCATGCAGGGACCTACGGGGTTCTCCGGTACGCAGACTTTGGCAAACAGCTTGCAATCCGCAGGAGTTTTAACTCCGCGGAGTACCTCACCACAGCAGCAGCCCTGGTGCTCTCTAACCGGTCCCGGATCGATTACAAACGCCGTTTCTGCATCGAAGCGGCTGTATTTCTGTTTAAGCCGGTAACCGCTGGACGGGATGGTTCCAATGCCCCGCCAGGTCGCGCCCCGTATATCAAAGGCTTTCTGCATCATTTCCAATGCTTTAATATTTCCCTCCGGTTTGACGCCACGTGTATAGGCGATCTCAACATCGGGTTTGCCGGCTTCAATCTGCTGCACCAGCATCTCGACGGCCTGGAGTATATCTACAGGCTCGAAGCCTGAAACCACGCAGGCGACCCTGTAATCGCGGGCATAAGACTGGTAAGGATGGGTGCCGATGATAGCGCTTACATGGCCCGGGCAGATAATGCCGTCGAGCTTGACTTCACCGAGGTCGAGGAGGGCCTTCATGGCGGGTGGGGTGAGCTTGAGCAGGCAGAGGATGTAGAAGTTCTTTATTTTCTCCGCGTCAGCCTGCATCACCGCCGCCGCCACCGTAGGAGCGGTGGTCTCGAACCCGATACCTATAAAAACCACTGATTTAGCAGGGTTTTCGCGGGCGATCTGCAGCGCGTCCTGTGTTGAGTAGACGATGCGGATATCACAACCATCGGCGCGCGCCCGCTGCAGGCTGGAATAGCTGCCCGGCACTTTTAGCATATCTCCAAAGGTGGTAATGGTTACATCAGGCAGCCTGGCCAGCGCCAGGACTTTATCAATGTCAGAGTTGGCTGTAACGCAAACCGGGCAACCCGGGCCGGAGAGCATCTGCACAGTGGGAGGCAGTAGCTGGCGGATGCCGTTTTTCATGATGGCTACAGTGTGACCGCCACAGAACTCCATCAACCTGGCTTGCTTTGTGGAGACAGCGGCTATCCTGTGAGCCAGCTTCCGGGCGAGGCCGGCGTCGCGAAACTCGTCAATGAACCTCATCAAGTAGTAATTCTACTTTAAGCGCGCTATTATCTACAAACCTGCTCAGAAAGAAACAGAAAAGCCCCCAATCTCGCGGTTGGCAGACTATTTCCAGGAAGCCAATCCCGTATCCGTGCAATCGGTGCGTGTAATACGGGTCTGGTTGGTGCTGTCAACATTCATGATGTATATTTCGCCGTTGTCGTTCTGGCAGTCGCGCTTGGAGTAGAAAATGATTTTAGTCCCGTCCGGTGACCATGCCGGGTATTTATTATCAGAGTCGCCTTTGGTTACACGTGAGCGGCCGCTGCCGTCGGCGTTCATGACATAGATTTCGAAGTTACCGTTTTCATTACTCTGGAAGACAATTTTCTTGCCGTCCGGTGACCATGCGGGGTAGGTATCTATCAGGCCGTTGTTAGTAAGCCGTACCTGGTTGCTGCCGTCTGCATTCATCACATATATCTCGGGATTGCCATCCCGGTCGCATTGAAAGGCGATCTTGCTGCCGTCGGGCGACCAGGTAGGAGCAGCATCATCGGCAGTATTGTTGGTGATACGTACCTGGTTGCTGCCGTCCGCGTTCATGATGTATATCTGCTCGTTGCCATCGCGATTGGAGGTGAAGGCGATTTTTTTGCCATCGGGGGACCAGACCGGCAACTGGTCACTAGCTGGATTGTCGGTCAGTCGAACCTGGTTGCTGCCGTCTTCATTCATAACATAGATTTCGTCGTTGCCGTCCCGGTTTGAGTAGAAGAGTATTTTTGTGCCATCGGGAGACCACCTGGGGCACCAGTTTGCCGGCGCCGGGGGCCGAGGCGGAGGTGGGCGTTTTCCCGCTAACGGGCTGCGAAGTTGTTTTATTCTCTGTTTCGTTGGTGGGCAGGGGTGGCAAAGCCGGGGAATTTTTAATCGGTTGTTCGCTGCCCGGCGCTGGGACGGCCGGCGCTTGAGCCGGTTGTGAGGAACAACTCAAGCTCAAACTGATCAGTGTAACCAGAATGAGCGTAAATATTATTACGGGTTTCCTTTCAGACATGATTCACCTTCTTAATGAAATTAGTTATGAGCGCACGTTGAGGATGCACAGTGAATGGCTTTTGGTTATCCCCGGGCTTCATCCGCCTCTACCATGCGCTCAAGCAAATCGAGAGTTTCCCGAGCTTCTGCTTCGTTAAGGACGTTGATGGCATAACCTGTATGCAGCAGCACATAATCGCCGATTGCGGCTTCCGGAGTCAGCGCTATGCTCACCCTGCGGCTGACGCCACCGATATCGACTTCGGCCTGGTCGCCTTCAATGGAGACTATCTTTACGGGAACTGCGAGACACATTTCTTATGAAGTATAGCTCACATGCGGGACATATTCAATTTGCTCTGCCATATCGAAATTAGCCCCTTTGTGAAAGTCACCTGCGCGCAGACGATAATACATAGCTAAATACTAAATTCTAAGTTCTAAAGTATTACACGTCATTACGAGGGACGAAGTCCCGTGGTAATCTTTAGGATCAAGGGGCAACCGTCTTCGCTTATAGAGATTGCCGCAGCCCTGAGATTGCCGCAGCCCTACGGGCTTCGCAATGACAACCTGTATAAGGATAACCACGTCACTGCGTTCCTTACAATGACGTTGAGGTCAGAGCTTTGAATCTTGAATTTGTTTAAGATTTAAAGTTTAGTGTTTATCGTTTCCCATGGCAGCTATCACTGCCTGTCCCAGTGAAATCCCGCCGTCGTTGCAGGGCACCTGCCTGTGTGTGAGAACGGTGAATCCGGCAGCGCGCAGGGACTGTATTACTTTTACCAGCAGCAGCCTGTTCTGAAAGCATCCGCCGCTCAGTGCTACCGCATTCAGGCCTGCCTGCTCCTCCTTTATCCTGAGACAAATATCCCTTGTCAATGCGGCAATAGTGTTGTGAAACCTCATGCTTATAACGGAGGTGGGGCAACCTTTAATCAGGTCATCGAGGACGGCTGCCACAAGATCATGAAGTAAGATAATATGGTAGCCCTCCCGGTTGGTATCTGAAAAAGGATATGTCCCTTTTTCGTCGCCTGCGTCATTGGCCTTCATTTCCATTTCAATAGCCGCCTGCGCCTCATAATCAATAACGCCGCGGATGCCCGCCATGGCGGAAACAGCGTCGAAAAGCCTTCCCATGCTGGAAGTCAGCGGCGAATTCACCATATTCTGTACCTGTTTTTTGACCAGTTCGAATTCTTCTTGGTTCATACTGTTGATGAAGCCCAGCCTGCTGCTCAGATGATCCTCTCCCGGCAGGGCCAGGATATATCCGAGCGCGATGCGGTACGGTCTTCTAATCGCCAGCGAGCCTCCCGGTAGC
>JAPLHI010000190.1 GCA_026389695.1 Chloroflexota bacterium | reverse complement strand
CAGCAGATCACCTCTGAGTTAATTAATTTGTGGCAGGATCGGCGGCTCTGCCGCCATTTTCACATTGCGTTGCAGAGCGGGAGTGAAGCAGTATTAAAAAGAATGTGCAGGCGCTATGATGTGAATGAGTATCTCAAATCGGTGAGTAACATTAGAAGCAAAATACCCGATGCGGCAGTTACCACGGATATTATGGTCGGCTTCCCCGGTGAAAGCGAGGTTGAGTTCGAAGAAAGCTACCGGTTCTGCCGTGAAATGGAATTTGCCGCCATACATGTTTTTTCCTATTCACCCATGCCGGGCACACAGGCGGCTAAAATGCCCGGTAAAGTAAACGAAAAAGTGAAGAAGGAACGCAGCCTGCGCATGCTCGCGCTTGCGTCTGTGAGCGCTGAAAATTTCAGCGGACGCTTCGTCGGTCAGACAAGAGATGTACTCTGGGAAAATGAAGTAAAAAAGGGGATCGCAGTTTACTCGGGACTGACCGATAACTATATCAGGGTTTATGCAAGAAGCGATACCAATATATCTAATACCATTCTCAGGGCAAAACTGACCGCTCCCGCGCGGTCAGCGGAGAAATCTTTATTGAGAGCTTCAACAAAAGGGAACTACGGTGAACTTTGGAGTGAAATAGTATGAGAATCAACGTAAAAGTAACAACACTGGCTATGAAAGATGAGGTATGCAAGCAGGGCGATGAGTACAATGTACGGGTCAAGGAACCTCCCCGGGAAGGTAAGGCCAACGAGGCAGTCATCAGGGTTCTGGCGGCGCATTTCAGGGTTTCCAAGAGCTCCGTGAGAATCGTAAGTGGACAGTACAGCCATCATAAAATAGTTGAAATCAGGGCCGGCTGATCATGCTCCCGGACAGGTGGAAATACCTTCAGGCCAGCGGGCTGTGCGATTTCGACCGCAGCCTGGCGCTGAAGAAAAAGGCTGCAGAGCTTACTGCCGGGTGCAGAAGCCATGAAGATAAATTTAAGAAAATCTTCGCTTTCGTCAAAGAATTGCCCTACGGGCTGGAGGATTGGGACCTGAAGGCGTCACAGACGCTGAAAAAAGGATGGGGGATGTGCTCCGGGAAGACGAACCTGCTGATAGCTTTGCTCCGTTGCGTGGGCATACCGGCGCGATACCGTATTTACCGGATTAAGGCTGATGTTTCTCTATGGCAGCAGTTGGGAAAAGGATCAGGTAAAACGGAGCGAATCAGTGAACTCGGCGAAACGCGAGACCATGTGGACTGCGAGGTGTGGCTCGGCAGGTGGGTAGATTGTGACCCGGGCAGGGATACGGCCATGGAGCAGGGGATTCTGATGCTGGGAGGATCATTGGGAAGGCACAAAATGGCTGGTAAAAAGGGAAAAGTGGCTTACCTGAGGCTTGCCGTATTTGATGATTGGGCTAAAGAACGGCAGGCGCGGAGGATAATCCGCGCAAACAGGATGGATGTCTTCGAGGAGATCAACCGGGGATTTGAGATACTGAGGGAGATAGGCAGGACCAGATGCTAATATGTCATAGTGAGGAGCCCATTTTTCTCACGTCATTGCGAGGAGCGTAGCGACGAAGCAATCTCAATGGCCAAGTATGCCGGTACCTTCGATCACGGGATTACCACGGGACTTCGTCCCTCGTAATGACATGGATACGCACGCCTCGCTCGTAATGACATTTTATATTACCTCACGTTAACCACCACGGTTTGATATTGGGCTCCCCTGGGGTTGGTAACAATGAGTGTGTAGGTGGTAGTGGCAGCGGGCGAAACCTGCGTTGTTCCGGACCCGGGAACAATGCCAACATTCCGGTCGATGGTGGCCGATGACCCTTCCACCGATTGCCAGCTGAGAACCGAGGCTTCGCCTTTATTAATTACCGGTGGATTAGCAGTAAATGATTTGATCACGGGAGTTTCCGACGAAGGCATTACACCCGAAACTGTGATCGTTGTGGATGCCTTAATACTTCCATTGGAATTAGTGGCAGTCAATATATAAGTGGTGGTGAAGGGTGGTGTTACGGTTTTTGACCCGGCGGGCTTGATGGGCCCGAAGTGAGGCTCGATGCTGACATCGTAGGAATTTTTCACGTCCCAGGTTAATGTTGACTCCATTTCAGCAATAATATTGGCGGGATTGGCCGAGAAAACCGTTACGATAGGCAGGTTTGATACGGGCGCCTCTCCGCTGGTAACAACGACCTGTGCTGTTGCCCTGACACTGCCGTACGAGTTCTCAGCCGTCAATGTATAAATTGTAGTAGCAGACGGACTGACCGGGGTTGCACTGCTCCGTGCTACATTGCCGATGCCCTGGTCGATGCTGACAGTGGTGGCTCCCAGGACCTGCCATTTCAAGGTCGACGTGCCGCCCGCTACCACGCTCGTTGGAGTTGCTTCAAATTCAAGGATGCTCGGCGGCAGGCTTGCTGTTGGAGGTGAAACCTCAACACAGCCAATCATAGCTATGAGCACTGCTACAATTATGCCCATGATTCTCATCTCACTCCTCCTGACGATAATGAGTAATACTTTGTAAAATCACCCTGGGCCATGAACCTTTGGCTAAGAATTATAATACTTTGATGGCTGCGATGATTTCCTGGATGTCGGGAAGCTGGCTTAACGGATATGTTTTAAACAGCGCTATGTTACCTTTGCCGTCTACTAAGATGTTGGCCCTTTCGGAGAATCCGTTTTTCTCCCGGAAGATGTCATATAACATGGTGACTTCCCCATGAGGCCAGAAATCTGAAAGCAGGGGTACCTTTTTAATGCCGATATTGTCAGCCCAGGCTTTTTTGGAAGGTATGGGATCTACACTCAGCCCTGCGGGCACTGTATTCAATGTCTGAAAGGTTCTATATTGTTCCTCGAGGGACTGCATCTGCTGAGTGCAAACAGCCGTCCATGCAAGCGGATGGAACGACAGCAGTACATGCTTTCCCCTGTGTGCGCTGAGTTTAAAATCGTTGCCGTCCTGGTCTTTAAGTGTGAAGTCAGGAGCTGTATACTCAACCTTGATTTTCTCATCCATGTAAAAACCTCCTTGCCTCTTTGCGCATTTGCACCTCTCAGTTTATAGGTTTTCGCAATATAAGCAAAGTCACTAAAGAGATAGCCACGTCGCCTGCGGCTCCTCGCTATGACATGTTAAAATTAGTACCTTGCAATAATAGTTGAATTGACCTGTCATTGCGAGCGATAGCGAAGCAATCTCACGGTATAGCTAGGCGGAGAGATTGCTTTGTCGCTACGCTCCTCGCAATGACGTGAGAAAATTCCTGTGGGAGTTGCCTGCCCACAGGCGACCATATCTGTCACCCACCCCGGGTGACCTTCACCGAAGCTACTCCCCTGCGAGGCGACCCGTTAGTGGTTTTAATATTTTTGATTGTGATATAATACTGACTTGGCAAAGGAGATAATCGCTTTGTGTAGAAGCTGAAGTCAGCTTCTACAACACGGTTGATAACCATAATAAGAAAAAGGAGTTGAGTTATGGATTTCAGTTTAACGCCGCAACAGCAAGCCCGTAAAAAAGAGTTCTACCAGGTTTGTGGAGATTTAAACAAGAAAAAACCGCCGCAGTACGTCGGAATCGAAAGTAAAAACGATAACGATGAGTGCTGGGATTTCCACCGCTTTTGCGCGCGGGAGTTCGGAAAAAGAGGCTGGTTATCACTTGGCTGGCCTGCAGAGCACGGTGGCAGCGGCGACATGATGGATAAGGTGCTCTTCAGCGAGGCTCTAGGTTATTACGGTGTTCCCGGTGCGGATGAGTTTGGTGTAGCTATGCTGGCCCCCACACTGCTGGCTGCAGGCAGCGAGGAGATTAAAAAGGAGTTCCTGCCTGGTATTGCCAAAGGTGAAACCATGTGGTGCGAGCTCTGGAGCGAACCCAACGCAGGATCCGACCTGGCCGCGCTCGGCACGACCGCCATCAGGAAAGGCGATGAGTTCATCTTGAATGGACAGAAAACATGGAACACCAGCGCGCACAGGGCTGACTGGGCGTTCGGCGTGTACAAGTCCGACCCCCAGGCCAAAAAGCACCAGAACCTCTCCTTCCTGCTGTGCGATATGAAGAGCCCGGGCAT
>JAPLHI010000093.1 GCA_026389695.1 Chloroflexota bacterium | reverse complement strand
ATTGCCACTATCTTTGGCTACCATCGCGACGTTGAACGCGAGCATGCCAAGCTATATGAAAAAGCCCTGGACCGGATGCTTGATCCCGAGGGTGTGGACTACTATGTGTGCGAGGTGTGCGGCTACGTGGCAATCGGCTCGGCGCCCGATAACTGCCCCATATGCAACGCGCCCAAAGATAAATTCAGGAAAGTAAGCTGATCTATGAGTGTCACTCTAAATAGCGGGCATTGGCGCGACACCTGACAGGGATTAGCCTTTCAGTTTCCGGTACATTGCCTCCAGGTCTTCCAGCCAGAGCGCAGCTTCCGCGTCGGAGGGCATTCTCCAATCGCCCCTGGGAGACAGGCTGACAGAGCCGATCTTGGGTCCCTCCGGCATACAGGTCCTCTTAAACTGGTTGGCAAAGAACCTTTCAATAAAGCTCCTCAGCCATCTGTGCAAATCATCAAACGTATAGCGGCCATCGAAAAGCTTCTGCTTCCTGGCTTCATTTGCCAGATACAGCATCTTCCCGGGACGCATGCCAAGGCGCACAAAAGGATAAAGGTAAAAGTCAGCGAGCTCCACCGGCCCAATGATATCTTCGCTTATCTGCGTAATTTTCCCGTTTGCCGGTCGTTTTAATTCCGGGGATATGGGAGTATCCAGCACGTCATAGAGAACCTTCTGCGCTTTGGTGCCGGCAAGCTCTTCATCGGCAACCCATCTGACCATGTAGCGCACCAGGGTTTTGGGGACAGACGCATTTACGTCGTAATGTGATAGTTGATCTCCGGAGAAAGTGCACCAGCCAAGCGCAACTTCCGTCAGGTCGCCGGTTCCCAGCAGGATAGCATTCAGCTCATTGGCTTTATTGAAGAGGAACTCCGTGCGGTAGCGTGCCTGTAGATTTTCGAAAACTATATCCTCCTCACCTTTGTGCCCCAGGTCTACCATATGTGCCCTGCAGGTCCTGGTGATGTTGATGCTTTCAAAGTTAACGCCTAACGCGGCACATAAATTGGTGGCATTATCCCTGGTTCTCTTCGTGGTGCCAAAACCGGGTAGCGTATATGCATAAACATTAGTGCGCGGCAAGCCCAGGAAATCCATCGTTTTCGCTGCAGCCAGCAAGGCCAGCGTTGAATCAAGGCCGCCGGAGACACCCAGCACTATACGCTGTATTTTGGATCCTGTAAGTTTCTTGGCAAGGGCAGCTACCTGCATGGAAAATATATCACGGCATCTTTCCGCGCGTCTTGCCGGGTCACCCGGTACAAATGGGTGTGGATCGATAATGCGGTGCAATTTACTGGCTGGGATGTCATCCACCTGAGCTTCGATTACCTTGAATGTTTTTAAGTTCCTGGCAGACTGGCGGAAGCTGGTGATCATACTGCGGTCATGTACCAGCCTGTCAAGGTCTATGTCTGCTATCATGAGGTGAGAGCCGGGTGACAGCTTCTGTGATTCCTGCAACATATTTCCATTCTCCGCAATGAGGGCATGCCCTCCGAAAACCAGATCATTGGAAGATTCACCTGTGCCTGCCGAGACATAGCAATAAGCTGCAATATTACGTCCGGATTCAGAGGTGACAATTATCCTGCGCCACTCCGCTTTTGCCAGTATCTCATTGCTGGCCGAAAGATTAAGCAGGATTGTAGCTCCCGCAAGCGCCTGGTACTCATGCGGTGAGAGCGGTACCCAGAGATCTTCACACAGCTCAACGCCTATTACAGCGGCAGGAACGCCTTTTAAGGTGAAGAGAATATCAGTACCGAAGTGTACGGGTTTGCCCAATAGTTCGATCACATCCGAGCAGGCGTCTTCACTGGAGACAAACCAGCGCTCTTCGTAGAATTCTTTATAAGACGGTAAATAGGTCTTGGGTACAACTCCCAGAATATTGCCGGAACATAACACCGCTGCGCAGTTGAATACCTTCTGATGAATACATACAGGCAGGCCGACAATAATTACCATGTTGTATGCGGCACTGGCCTCCAATATATCACGCAATCCTTTTTCTGCCCGGGCAAGCAGTGCCTGCTGGTGAACCAGGTCTCCGATGGTATATCCTGTAATTGCCATCTCAGGGAAACACAGCACCTGGATTCCTGCAGTCCTGGCTTTTTCCATCATTTTGACAATGTTCTTAACGTTATAATCAACATCCGCCACCTTTAACTCGGGAACCGCTGCGCCGATGCGCAGAAATCCAAGATCTTGATTCAACTCAATATTTTGTGCCATCTGTATTCTCCTTAAAATGTCGGTCCTTGTTTCAGGCAATTAAACGGAATCGATTTATTTATCTCCGCGCGGGTTGTTGCACCGCTGGCTACTCTCAATGAAAAGTCGAAAATATCGCGGCCTGCAGCTTCAACGGATTTGCTTTCATCCAGGATACTGCCTGCATTGATATCGATATCGCCCGTCATATTTCTGTAAGTCTGTGTATTGCTTGATACCTTTATAACTGGAACAGCCGGGAACCCGGCCGGAGTACCTCTTCCGGTCGTAAAAATAATCATCTGGGCGCCAGCAGATGCCATCCCTGCCATGCTGTCAATATCATAGCCCGGAGTATCCATAACTACAAGGCCTTTCTTAGACGGCCTGTTACCATAGGCTATAAGCTCATTTATCGGCGTTGATCCTGACTTGGCGATACAGCCAAGCGATTTCTCGGTGATGGACGAAAGCCCTCCGTCAATATTGCCGGGAGCTATTACCAGGCCTGCCAGCTTCCCCAGTGCATCATGAACTTGTTTCTCCTGGTTGAATATCATTTTCTCCACCCTGTTGCCCAACTGCTGATCCATGCAGCGCTTTTTAAGTATATGGGCTGTGCCGATCATTTCCGTAGTCTCACCCATGATAACTGTAGCTCCTTCCTGGACAAATAGATCGGCGGCTACTCCTACCGCAGGATTTGCCGTCACTCCGGAAAAAGCATCGGAACCACCGCATTTCAACCCGATGATAAGCTGACTAACAGGAGATGGGACACGCCTTGCCATTTTAGTATGTTTTATGAATTTTTTGACTATCTCAATACCTTTTTTAGTAGCAGTAGCGCTGCCTCCCTGCTGTATAGATATGGCTTCTGCCGGTTTGCCCTTTGCTGCCTGAGCCAGTCGTTCGCTTTTTAATAATTCGCAACCAAGACCGATGACCAGCACAGCTCCCACGTTAGGATTATTTAAAATCCCCGATAGTATACGTAAACTTACCGTGAAATCGTCCGGCCCATATCCGCACCCGTAGGCATGTTGAAGGGTAATTGCATCAGGAAAAATTCGACCCAGCGCATCAACGACGCCGTTGGCACAGCTTACTGATGACATGATGAGGATATGATTCCTGATGCCAAAGCTGTCGTTATTCCGTTGATAACCCATGAATTCCATTATGTTTCCAGCCTGACTATAGTTCATTAGCTTAACTATCAATTATAGCTGATGGGAATTGGCTCTGTATTGTGGGTATGTACCCATTCCCCCTGTTTGACATCACAGGTAGCGCGTACGATTGGCTCTCCATAGCGTATAATATTCTCCCCTTTTTTAACAGGAACCAGGGCAACCTTATGGCTGGGTTCGATATCCTGAATAGCTTGTCCCACCGTTTTATTATTTACGACAATATAATCGCCCGGCCTGATAGGATTTATAGCTATAGCCACGTTATCCTTTCCATTAATTTGCAGAGCGTTGTTTTTCATAGTCACATCACAAATATTATAAATGCAGCAGCTTTCAGGTTTGGTTATAATAAAGAACTGCTGAATATAACATACGTTATCGATATTTTAATGCTTTTACGGAGAAATTTATATGGTGAAAGTAGTTTTATTAAGACACGGTGAAAGCATCTGGAACAAGGAAAACAGGTTCACAGGCTGGACTGACGTAGACTTATCCGAAAAAGGAATCAAAGAAGCAAAAGAGGCCGGGAAAATATTGAAGCAGGAAGGATACATATTCGACCTGGCGTTTACCTCGGTTTTAAAAAGGGCGATTCGTACCCTGTGGATTACTCTGGATGAAATGGACCTGATGTGGATTCCTGTTAAGCTATCATGGCGTTTAAATGAGAGGCATTACGGCGCCTTGCAGGGACTTGATAAATCCGAAACAGCCAGGAAATACGGTGAAGACCAGGTATTAATCTGGAGGAGGAGCTATGATATTCCTCCGCCGGCTCTGGAGAAATCGGACGCCCGCAACGCGGCAACTGATCCCCGGTACAGCAAACTACCGGCTAATCAAGTCCCTCTCAGTGAAAGCTTGAAAGACACGTATAAGAGGTGTTTACCTTACTGGCATAAAACCGTCGCGCCGGCGGTACGGTCGGGAAAACGCGTCATCATTGCCGCGCACGGCAACAGCCTGAGAGCCATGGTTAAATACCTGGATAACATACGTGACGACGAGATCGTAAAATTAAACATTCCCACCGGTATTCCGCTTGTCTATGAGCTTGACGCTAATTTAAAGAAACTGAAAAGTTACTACCTGGCAAGCGCTGAGGAGCTTCAGAAAGCCCAACAAGCGGTGGCTGACCAGGGTAAAGCGCGCTAAGAGACGGGTTTCTCATTTTCAACGCTGGAGATATCCGTACGGAAGCCGTTTTTAAGAGCAGTTTCCCTGACCTCTTTACTTATTATTTCTTCTTTCTCAATCAGGCCATCGCGTAAGCGGATCACCCTGTCGGCAAACTCCCTCTGTTCCGGTTCGTGAGTAACCATGAGGATAGTTTGCCCCAGTTCGTCACACAGTTGCCGCAGAAGCCTGAGGACAATGCCTTTATTTTCCGTATCGAGATTGGCGCATGGTTCATCCGCGAAAAGTATTTTTGATTTATTAATCAGCGACCTGGCTATGGCGACCCT
>JAPLHI010000113.1 GCA_026389695.1 Chloroflexota bacterium | reverse complement strand
TCAAACGAGGCCAAGGATATGTTGACACAGCTTAATGGTGGCAAGTTGCCCGTAAAGCAGCCTGACGAGATAAAAGCCCGGCCGGTATGCCCCAAAGTGGGCTGCAGGGCGCTGGATTTCAACCTGACCACCACCGGCGGCCAGTCAATGTCACTGAATTCTCTGAAGCGCAAGAAGGCCATCCTCGTTTTCACGACCGGCGACTGCTCCTCCTGCAAGGAGATGATACGCTCCGTTCAACAAGTATACGATTACTGGCCCAGACAGCAGCTTGAAGTGGTGGTTATTCTAAGTCAAATAAAAAGCTCTGATGTGGAAAGCTGGGTGAAGCAAAACAATGTAAAATGCCCGGTTGCGCTGGATAGCGCAGGTGAAATGACCAACCGGTATAAACCGGATAGAATTCCAGCCGCCTATTTTATCGATGGGGATGGTAACATCAAGGCCAAGAGATATGATCCGCTAAGCAGCAGCGAGGTGGATGCACTGCTGAGGCTGTTTTAGGTTGGCTTTATCATGAGATTGCTTCGCCCCGATTGCATCGGGACTCGCAATGACGGATTACGACCCACGTCATAGCGAGGAACGCAGCGACGTGGCTATCTGGGAACGTCAGTTGTTTTCTTCTTTCTTGATCCGGTAGTCGGCATCTTCTTTGCAGTAGCCTTTGTTTCCGTCTTAGCTTTTGCTTTAACAGTGGTGCTTTTTTTGGCTGCTGCCCTGGTTTTTGCAGGTTCTTTCGCTTTAGTGACTGGCTTGGCTTTCGAAACACGTCTTTTGGTCGTGGTGCTTGCCGTTTTCTCTTTCTTTGGTTCCGCTGGCTCAGGTTCAGCGGCGCTGATCTCCACGGTTTGCTCAGTTATGGATACCATCGTAGTGGGTTGTTCCTGATTTGCGGATGTTACCGCGGTCTCTTTAAACAGCGAGCGGTTATCCAGCGGAAATTTGTCTTTGTGCGCTTCCGCCCACTGCACTGCCTCTTTATTATACGGTTCGTCAGTTCCATAAATGCGGTAAGTGATGATGTCCACAAGGTGACAGACCAGCCATGCCAGGTCCAGTGACGGCTCCCATTTTCTTTCCACACCGGTGCAGACTATGTTGTTATCAGGGCTGATATTGGGGTGAAAATGCGGCGTGAGGCATCTGATATAGGGCGCTTCGTATGGGTAGGTGGAGATGCCCACCGGCAAATCTATCTCCAGAACATGATTGGCAGTGAGGTTTAGTTTGTTATTCATCGGGTTAAGCATCATACCTTTGCAGGTAAGGGTGACCCTGTACTTCCGCGGCGGTGTCCCCTCTACTGCTTCGACACGGATCATGTCCGAGTTCGCCTGCAGCTCTTTCAGCTTCTCGTATTCATCGGCAAAGCGCTGCTCGATGTTAATCGCCTCACTCACCACCCCCGGCTGTATAAAATAGCAGAGCACGAGTACCTCATTCTCCATCACTCCGGCAGCCGACATGGTCTGCCAGGGATGCAGTGTCACGGGTTTGCCCATTTTACCACTCTTAAAAAAACGCCCCTGCTCGTTTACGTATAACTGTTCACCGCTCTTCTGCAGGTAGGCAACGAACTGCCTGCCCGGTCCCCTTTCCTTGACTATTTGAGGCACGACCTGCGCCAGCAAATTCTTGACCGTAGTATTTTCAGATGTAAGTACTGGGTAGTATCTGTCGTGGGTGAAATCCCAGATAAATATTCTCATTTGCCAACTCCTCCGTATACCATATTCAATCTATTTAAATATCTGTCCACTTTACTACTTTGGTTTATTTGATGCGGATACCGGGGAGTATTCGCAATCAAATGTGCTGCACCCTCCATACATTTCCCAGCATTTCCAGTGATGAACCGTGCGGCAGACAGTGCATACGAAGGGAGGATTTAAGCCGTTATATTCCGCATTGCCGCACCAGGGACACTGCCACGTTTGCTGAGGTGTTGGAAGTAAACCGGCTTGATTATCACCCGTTGCTGCAGGAGGGACAGCCGGCCTGGGCACCGAATACTGGCGCATGGCAAAATATAAGATAATAAAGACAACACCGCCGCTCGCCAGAAACAGGGCTATCCCAAGCAGTAAATTAGTCATAAGCCCAACTTATCCAAACTATTAAATTATGAGACCCCGTGGGTATCGCAGTTCAGGTTGCGCCTCCGGGCGCTGGCATTGGCATCCATCACCTGATATACGAACAGTGCAATATAAATCACACCCAGTATGATTGCCAGGATAACATAGACGTCTTCCCAGAGGTCTATGGCCATAATGATGGAAGCTGTTATTCCCGCAATTAAGATCAGCCCGCCGAAAAGCATGAGAAATGCTTTGGCTATCTGTCCCAGCATCATATGGCCCAATCCGTGAATCCCGATAACGCCACCCGCCGCGGCTACACCGGTGATAGTTCCTGGTGACACTGGGCCATCAATCAGGCTGATACCGCAATACGGGCATATCCTGGCGTCTTCGGCGATCTCTTTCTGGAACTGGAGACAGGTCCGCTTTTTCCGCGCGGCAACAGGTACCTCCGCCACGGTGGTTGCCGGTGCCGCGTACGGG
>JAPLHI010000092.1 GCA_026389695.1 Chloroflexota bacterium | reverse complement strand
GTAATGATAAAACATCCATAGTCACACTGCTAAAACACAAACCCGGTACGCTATTCGAAATAATCAAGGAATTTGCCGACCGTGAAGTAAACCTTACCAAGGTAGAAACAAGGCCTACCAGGAAGACACCGTGGGAATATCACTTCTATATCGACTTTGAGGGACACCGGCAGGATCCGGTTATCAGTGAAGCGCTGGACCGGGTAGAAAAGGCATGTTTGTTTCTTAAGATACTGGGTTCATATCCCAGGGCGAAGGCTTAGCAATAGAAATGTAAATAAGACCTGTATTCATTTCAAGAATTACAGGTCTGAATAGGGATAATTTACCCTATTGCAAACATATCGGTGAACATAGTATACTCTTAGAAAATTACAGGAATTTGATAGTAGTTAGTTAGTAGATGGGCATAAACAAGTATATCTACCGAAGGTGACTCTGGATAAGTTACCGCATCCCCGCGGTGACACTGGAGTCACGTATCCGTAAACAACAGATGGACCTGGCAACCTGTTAAGTATTACTAATTTTTGGGAGGAAAACTGTGAGAAGAATCTTTTTATTCGTGGTATTGACTGTAGCACTGGCGGCATCACCGCTGCTTATTGCATGTAACACCGCGCCTGCTGCAACCCCCACTCCACCCGTACCATCCACTGCCGTAGAGGCAAAAACACTGAAACTCGGATGTACATTACCCTTTACCAACAGCCTGGGAATCGACACCAAAAAAGCGCTGGAAATGATAGTACCGGCTTTCAACCAGGCCGGCGGCCTGACTGTTAAGGGACAGAAATATAACATCGATATTATTGTCTATGATGACAAATACACAGCAGACGGCGGACGGGCTGCTGTAGAGAGACTGGTAAATGAGGATAAAGTCAATTACATAGTCTGCCAGGTCGGTTCTGCACCTATAGTTGCAGGCCTGGCAGTTACTGAGCCAGCCAAAGTACTCGTCTTTTGTGGCGGCGCCTCTGGTAAAATCATCAGCCCTCAAAATAAATACACATACGGTACAGCAACCTGGAGGACAAATCTGGCCCCGCTGTTTCCTTTATTAACAAAGAACTTCCCCAATGCTAAGACAATGGTAAACTTATCACCGGATGATGAAACGGGGAAAGCGCTGGCAGCGGACAATGCCAAAGTAGCCACGGCTCTGGGTATTAAGGTGCTGGACAACATTTTTTATCCGCGTGATACACAGGATTTCGCGCCTTTTGCCACAAAGATCATGTCTCTTAATCCGGATATAATGGATTATCCGGGCGCGGTTGCCGGTACTCAGTTCGGCCTCCAGTTCAAAGCTTTATATGAGGCCGGTTATAAGGGAGTGCATGTGAGCCCTATGCAGCCCAACCTGATTGAAGTGCTCGCCGTGACTCCCAAGGAATCTATGGAAAATCTGATCTCCATTATACCGTCAACCGATGTGCCCAATCCCAGTGAGATGGCTAAAAAATATAGGGCTGACTGGGTTGCCAAGTACGGGGAGTGGTCATCAGCCAGTCTCAACTGGATACCCGCTTTTTATGCTTTTATCGAGGGTGTGAAAAAGGCTGACAGCATCGACGCTGAGGTAATTGCAGCATATCTCTCTGCAAACGGGTTGCAATGGGAAAGTCCCAACGGCAAAGGAATGCTGGTCAAGCGGCCGGATTTGAAAAACGATAGATTTTGCGATACCTGCGCATCGCTGGACTTCGGCATCTTTAGAAAAGGCAAATATGAATACCTGGGAACACTTTCACCTGAAGAATCGCTCAAAGCCAACGAGGCCGCTTTTGGCGGAACGTGGAAATAGACCAGATAATCACGTTCCAATAGTTGACAGGCCTGGTTGCCAAGGTGAAAATGTAGTTGTTTGCAAAAGCTTGTGCCGATTTCCGGCACAAGCTTTTTAACGAATTAAAGAGGAAGTAATGTCCCCTGGACTATTCATCCAGCTACTGGTCAACGCCCTGACAATCGGCTCAATCTATATTCTGATGGTGCTGGGCCTCGATATCATATTGCGAGGCACCAAGATATTAAATTTTGCACACGGCCAGCTATACATGCTGGGCGCCTATGTGCTTCTCCTATTTTTTCAGACACTTCATCTGAATTTTGCATTAGCCCTGATATTGTCCGGGGCAACCCTGGCTTTAACCGGCGCGCTAAGCTACCTGGGCGTTTTTGCTGTTTTAAGCCGGCGCTTCACCGTGAGTACCACCTTTTCCTACAGAGTATGATTAAGCGCCATGGCATCCGTCGGTTTGATGATGATCTTGCAGCAGGGCACACTACTCTGCTTTGGAACACAGGAGCGCGGTATACAATCTCCATTCCCTCAAATAATTGATGTTTTCAATGTGAGGATTTCCCTGACGAGGCTGGTGATAATATTTCTCAGCGTACTGATATGTGTTTGCCTATATCTCCTCATGTATAAAACAACATTCGGGAAAATCATGAGGGCGGTAAGCTATGATCCCGAGGCAGTGACGCTTCAGGGTATCAATACTTTCTGGATATTTGTATCCTGCTTTGCGCTGGGCAGCGCGCTGGCAGGTCTGGCCGGTGGCATAATAGCGCCTTTATTCTCAGTAACGCCATCTATGGGGCAAAATATAATTTTCATGTCATTTTTGGTTCTGCTGGTGGGTGGGATCGGAAGCTACAGGGGAACTATTGCCGGTGGCTTGCTGGTGGGTCTGCTGCTGAGCTTCGGTTTCCAACTTATCGGCGGTATTGCGGAACTCTTTGTATTTATCCTGGTAATAATCATTCTCGTGTTCAGACCGGGAGGATTACTCGGTGAAGCTACTGAATAACGGTGTAAATGATAGGAACAGCAGATTGAAGCTGGGAGCAATCATCGTTGCTTTAGTGGCGCTCATCATACTCCCCCTGTGCATAGAGAGCGATTATATCAAGCACCTCCTTATCATGGTATGTATCGGCACAATACTCGGTATGACATTCAGCATGCTCTATAGCACCGGGTTGATCACACTGGGCGCCGCTGCGTTCTACGCCGTCGGCGCTTATACATCGACGATGCTGGTTACGAGCGCCGGCCTTTCCTTCTGGGCCGCCCTTCCGCTGACAGTGATTGTTGCGGTTGTTCTATCACTCGGATTTGGAGCTATATTCGTCAGGAACGCCGGTGTGGCCTTTGTTATTATTACCTTGATTTTTGTGCAGGTAATTGTTATTGCGGCAGGTCAGGTCGAATTTCTTGGCGGCTGGGGAGGAATCATGGGTATACCTCGACCAGATTCGCTAGGCCCTGTGGAGTTTACTACTAAACAGGATTTGTATTACCTGATACTGGCTATTTTGCTGCTTATTATCATCATTTATAACGCCCTTTATTCCTCGCGTATCGGAAGGGCCTGGAGGGCCATCAAGTTGAGTCCCAACCTGGCAGGAACCCTGGGGATAAATGCATACCGCTACAGGCTGCTTGCATTTGTTATCGGATCAACTACTGCGGCAGTGGCGGGGTGCTTCTATGCGCATTATTTCCAAAATATTACACCGGGTGCCTTCGCCGGATGGCTTTCCATATATGTTCAGTTATACGCGGTATTGGGCGGGCTGGAGTTTTACATTTTGGGTCCGGCTTTCGGAGCCGTGATAATGACCTTCGTCCCTGAGTACTTACGGGTTGTTAAAGAAATCGAGCCGATTGTTACGGGTGTGCTGCTGCTGATAATAATCCTGTTTTTCCCGGGCGGCATACTTGGCACAATAAAAAATCCGCCGGATTTAAGCCTGAAAAGCTTTAAATCCAGGTTGAGCAGGGTAAAGAACAGGCTATCGCAAGGGAATAAAAGCTGAGTTGAAACATGGTTTTACTGGAAATTCAGAACATTACTAAAATCTTCGGGGGGCTCATTGCGCTCCGGGATGTAAGCTTCGATATCAACAGGTCGGAGATAGTCGGGCTCATCGGGCCGAACGGTGCCGGTAAGAGCACACTCTTCAATATAATCAGCGGATTTCATCATCCCGACAAAGGTAGAATCCTGTTTAAGGACCGGCAGATAAACGGCCTGCAGGTAGACCGGATAGCCAGGATGGGAATCGGCAGGATATTTCAGGAACCCACTCTTTTCATGCAGGAGACTATATTTGAAAACGTACTCAGCGGCTTTCACAGGCATTACCGGGAAGCTGCCTGGAAGGCCTTGCTGCACACGCCTGCTGCAAACCGCGAGGAGAGAATCAAAAAGAATAAAGCTATAGAGATACTGGAATTTATGGAATTAAGCGCGCTGAGCGGTGAACTTGCAGCAAATCTGCCCCACGGGCGCCAGCGTGTGCTTGCTATTGCTATTGCGCTTGCCAGCGAGCCGGATTTACTATTGCTGGACGAACCGGTAACCGGCATGAATCCGAGCGAGACCACGACAATGATTGAGAAAATCCGGCAGATACGCGGGCGTGGTATCACCGTGCTTATAGTTGAACATGATATGCGGGCTGTAATGAGCCTGTGTGATAGAATTGTGGTTTTGAATCTGGGTGTCAAGCTGGTGGAAGGGACTCCTGATAGAATTAAAAGCGATGAGCGGGTAATTGAAGCTTATCTGGGAAAACAGGTGATATAGAAGGTGTTGCTCGAAATTATCGATCTTACGGTCCATTACGGCAAGGCAGAGGCGTTGAAAGACATTTCTCTGAATGTCGCTGAACAAGAAATAGTAACCATAATCGGCGCCAACGGAGCAGGAAAAACCAC
>JAPLHI010000004.1 GCA_026389695.1 Chloroflexota bacterium | reverse complement strand
CGGTACCCCAAATGTAAAACTACGAGGCGGCTATACAAATTTGGCAAATACAGGCAGGCTAAGAAATAGTAGTTGCATTAAACACGCACATAACTCCTGAATATTTTAGGGCTATTTATGCCGGTCGCGAACAATAGCCTGCCTCATCTAATAGTTTACGGATGGATCAAGTTGGATAGAATTCAAGAAGTTCGCACGCTTCTTAATAGCAATGACTTGGACTGTATGCTTGTCGGTTCCGCTGCAAATCGCCGTTATTTATCCGGATTTACGGGGTCTGCTGGTTGGTTGATTATATCGGAGAACAGGGCAATCATCGCGGTTGATTTCCGATATGTAGAACAGGCGAAAAAGGAAACCAACGGCTTAGATGTATTTTTTATTAAGGGAGATATAACCTCCTGGTTACCAGAGATTCTGAGCAATATCGGGATAAAAACGCTGGGGGTTGAGTCGGAACATCTTTCAATCCACTTGTATCATCAATTGGAGAAGACTTTAAAAACATCTTGTTCCCATATTAAGGTTGTTCCGGCAAAAAATATTATTGAATCTATGAGAACTGTTAAAGATGAAATAGAATTAGCACTCATTCAGAACGCTGCTGAAATAAGTGACCGGGCAATGCAATACGCACGCGAGAGCATACAAGCAGGGGTTACAGAGAAAGCTCTTGCCTGGGACATTGAGAGCTACATAAGGCAACAGAACAGTGAGGCGATCCCCTTTGAGATTATAGTTGCCTCAGGTATAAATGCTGCTTTACCACACGCGAAGCCATCGGATAAGCCGATTTGTGAAGGAGAGCCTATCACTATTGATCTGGGTGCAAAAATTAACGGGTATTGCAGTGATATGACACGTACATTTATAGTTGGTGACGGAGACTCTGCTTTTAATAAAATTTATAATATCCTTCTGGGTGCACAATTAACTGCACTGGCCGCAATTGAACCCGGCATGAGCGGTGAAGCGGCAGACAGTTTAGTAAGAGAGATTATTGACAATGCAGGATACAAAGAGGCATTCGGTCATGGTCTTGGACACGGAGTCGGCCTTGAAACTCATGAGTTGCCCAGACTGAGTATGAAGAGTAGCGACATTCTTACGGAAAATATGGTTTTTACTATTGAGCCTGGCATATATATCCCGGGATGGGGTGGCATCCGAATAGAAGATACAGTTACAATAAAGAACGGAAAGATCATAACTTTGACTTTTGCCAGCAAATCGGCTCAAATTCATGGAGGGTAATATAGCATGATTGATGCAGGCGAACTTAAAAAGGGCATCACTATACTATTGGATGGGCAACTTTACCAGGTGCTTGATTATCAGCACATCAAAATGGGAAGGGGTTCGGCACAGATTCGTATTAAATTACGAGACGTTAAAGCCGGACATATAATAGAAAAATCGTTTCAGGCAAGTGAAAAATTCGCCAAAGCCTTTTTGGAGAGACGTCCTGTACAATTCCTTTATAACGATGGCAACATCTATCATTTTATGGACTCAGAGAATTATGAACAATTTGCAGTTGATAAATCCCTTCTTGGAGATACGTTGAATTACTTGAAGGAAAATATGAACCTTGAGTTGTTAACCCATAAGGGCGTAGCAATCGGTGTGGAGCTACCTATTGCGGTTGAGCTTAAAGTAGCAGATACTGGTCCAGGTTTTAAAGGAAACACCGCAAGTGCGGGAGGTAAACCGGCGAAGATGGAAACCGGCATAACAATCCAGGTTCCGTTCTTTATTAATACCGGAGATATTATCAAGGTAGATACAAGAACGGGCCAATATCTGGAAAGGGTAAGTTGATTCTTGATCAGGGCTGATTTACACGTACATACACACTATTCTGTTGATTCTAATATGTCCCTCAAAAAGCTCATTGAAACCTGCCAGAGGAAAGGAATTAACTGCGTTGCAGTTGCGGATCACGGAACTACCAAAGGTGGAAGAGAGCTAAGTAAGATTGCCCCTTTCAAAGTAATTGTTTGTGAAGAAATACTTACACCATATGGTGAGGTCATGGGTCTTTTTTTGCAGGAAGATATACCAAACAAGCTTACTTTGGATGAGACAATCAAACAAATAAAAGAGCAAGGTGGACTCATATGTATTCCTCATCCATTTGACCGCGTAAGGCCATCAGCTTTCAGAAATACTGCTATTTTAGAATCAGTAGTTAATAAGGTGGATATCATAGAAGTCTTTAATGCAAGGAGTCTTTTTCCGGGTATAGAAGAAAAGGCAAGGAGCTTGGCTAAAAAATACAATAAATGTGTAAGCGCAGGAACAGATGCTCATAGCTCACTTGAGATTGGTTACGCTTATGTGGAGATGGACGATTTCAACACCAAGGAAGAATACCTGGATTCACTATCGCGCGGAAAGATTTATGGAAAAAAGTCAAGTCCGCTGATCCACATTCTGAGTACAACAGCCAGACTAACCAAGCATAAAACGTAGGAGCAGTTTATTTGCTGAATATTGGATGGTTTTCTACTGCCAGGGGCGAAAGCTCGAGAAAGCTTCTCCTAACTGCTGTTGAGAGTATTAAAAGCGGTGAGTTAAACGCAAGGATATCATTCGTATTTTGCAGTCGTGAACCTGGTGAATCAGGGCAAACCGACTTATTTTTCGACTTGGTTAAAAGCTATAGTCTGCCTCTCATATGTTGCTCAGTAAAAAAGTTTGCCAACGCATGCCAGCAGAAAATAGGCAACAAGGATGGAAAACTTCCTCAATGGCGTCTTGATTACGACCGAAAAATTATGTCACTTATAAAAGGGTTCAAAGTCGATATTGGTGTTCTTGCCGGCTATATGCTCATCGTTGGTAATGAAATGTGCAATAAATACAATATGATTAATCTTCACCCTGCACTGCCAACCGGACCAAAAGGTACATGGCAGGAAGTCATCTGGCAGTTAATGGGCGAAAAAGCTGGTGAATCAGGTGTGATGATGCATTTGGTTACACCGGATCTGGACAGAGGTCCTGTGATAACTTATTGCAGATACGCAATCACCGGTCCACAATTTAATGGCCTCTGGGAAGCAATAGATAATACTCCTATCAGCCAAATAAAAAACGAACAGGGTGAAGAAAACGAGTTGTTTAAGAGAATACGACAGACAGGTTTCATAAGGGAAACACCTTTAATAATACATACTCTGAGATCGTTCGCTGAATCAAAAATAAAAATAGATCGGAATAAGAGACTTATTGATCACCTCGGACAGAATATTAGCGGCTATGATCTTACGAGAGAAATCGATAAGACTTTGGCGAAAGCAACATACTAATATTATAACTTCAGACTACTATTAAAAAGGGGAGACATTTCTGTCTCCCCTAACATTTTGATCGAAGTATTTATAAAGCCGGTTATTTTTTCTCTTTCTTTGTTGAAGCAGTTAAGATGTCATCTATCAGGCCGTACTGTACAGCCTGTTCCGCATTAAAATATATATCTCTGTCCGTATCCTGGCGAATTTTATCTAGCGTCTGTCCTGTATGCTGTGCAAGTATTTTAGCAATCAATTCGTCCAGTCGTTCAAACTCTTTTGCCGCTATCTTGATATCCGTGATTTGTCCCTGAGTGCCTGCCCTGCCCTGGTGCATGTGTATTGTTGAGCTGGGTAAGGCGTATCGCTTGCCCTTAGCACCGGCGCAAAGTAGAACGGTCCCCATACTATAAGCGGAACCAACACATATAGTTGAAACATCCGGCTGAACGAGTTGCATAGTATCATATATGGCAAGACCGGCAGTTACTACTCCACCGGGAGAATGAATGTACAGGCTGATATCCTTCTCAGGATCTTCCCGCGCAAGATAAAGAAGCTGTGCTACAACAATGTTAGCTATCTGGTCATCAACTTGCGTCCCCAGAAAAATAATTCTTTCCTTCAGTAGCAGCGAATAGATATCAAATGCACGTTCTCCTCTGGCGCTGCTCTCAATAACCATGGGTATTATATTTAGTGGCGATCTATCCATGCTGCCATACCTCCCTGATATAAAAATTACTCTGCTGAACTGGAAACAATATTGGTAATAAATTCCATTGTCTTATTAATAACAATCATCTCTTTTAAAGATTCCTGTGGATGCGGGAGAGTGAATAAATTTTTCAGTTCCGCCAATTTCTTTTCGTCACCCTTTGCCATGTTTTCGATAGTTTGATTGATTTCTTCATCTGTTACACTAATATTTTCAGATTCAGCTACCTTACTGATTATCAAGTATGCTTTGACCCTCTCAGTGGCAGCGGGTCTCAAGTCTTCGCGATGCTCGTCGTAAGTTTTTTTCGTATTTTTCAGGTAATTTTCCAATCCCTTCATGCCATCCGCGAAATTCCTTGCCTCTTCATTAACTATATTATCAATCTCTTTATCCACGAGAATAGGTGGAAACTCAAGCGTAGTCTGTTCTATAAGCATATTCATCAATCTATTTTCAAACGCTTTATGTACCTGATCATCAGCCCTCGACTGCAGTCC
>JAPLHI010000047.1 GCA_026389695.1 Chloroflexota bacterium | reverse complement strand
AGGCAAGGCCGACAACAGCCGGGATCTTAGGCCCGATCTTGTCATAGAGACGGCCGCCGATAGGCATGGAAATCATGGAACCGAGGACACTGGGCAGCATCATCAAACCCGTCTCCATTGCACTGAGGCCTCGCAAGTTCTGTAAAAACATGGGAAGCAGGAATATGACTGAGAAAAGCCCTATGGTAGTAACAAAGTTAACGCCGGTAGCCAGAGAAAAACCAGTGTTTTTAAAGATATGCAGATCAAGCATGGGCTGTTTCGACCTCAGCTCAACTACGATCCAGGCTAAAATACAGACTGAACCCAGGATTAAAAGGGTGATGATACGCCAATCATCCCAGTGCCACGACGGGGCATAGGACAGGGCATAAAGGATTGAGCTGAATCCAATTGCCGCCAGCGCAAATCCCCAGATATCAAACGTTGCTTTGGAAATAACGGTATCCTCAATCCACATGAAACCCAGCATTACGGCAACTAATACTATCGGAACGTTGATATAGAAACACCAGCGCCAGTCCCAGTAGGTGACCAGATAACCACCCAGAGTCGGGCCGATAGCAGGCCCCAGCATCATGGGTATACCGAAGATCCCCATAGCAGTACCCCGATCCTGTGGTGGAATATTAAGGAAGAGAAGGGTCATAGCAAGGGGACTGAGCAAACCGCCGCTCAAACCCTGCAAAACCCTGAAGAAAATCAGGCTGTTTGTGTTCCATGCCATACCACAAAGCATAGAACCGAGCAGAAAACCTGCCTGGCTCAGCAGGTAAACCCTTTTTATGCCGAACCTCATAGCAAGGAATGCTGCCGCGGGAGTAGTAATAGCTGACGCCATCAGGTAAGCTGATATCACCAGTTGTGCACGATCCGCCGTCTCGTTGAAAACCGCCATTATATGCGGCAGCGCAATGTTCATAATGGTCTGATCAAGGATCACCATGAACGTGCCGGCTATGGCGACCAGGAGAATTTTAGTTTCGGCTGTTGTCTGAGTCATGTTTGATGATCAATATCAATCAGTTTGTCGCTATCTTAACTTCGACTGACGTGCCGGGAACAAGGAGGTAATTCGAGGGATTCTCGACTGATATTTTCACCGGCACAACCTGTACCACCTTGATAAAGTTGCCCGTCGTATTGTTCTGCGGTAACAGCGAAAATGTAGCGGCCGTAGCTGCGGCTATCCCTTCTACCCTGCCCCTTAACTTCGTCCCACCCAGGCTGTCCACCGATATTTCTACGTCCTGGCCAGGTTTTATTCTGTGAAATTCAGCCTCTGAAATATTAGCTGTAACCCAAGTGTTGGAAATGTCATAAACAGTCACCACCGGAGAGCCGGCATTCACCACGGCGCCCGGATAGGTCCAGACCGCAGCAATATAGCCGTCTACCGGCGATTCTATATTCGCCCGACCCATGGGTATCTCCTTGAATCCCTGTTTGTCCGACGGGTTGGCAGGGCGCGGCTGTCCCACTACAGCGATTTTCTGCCCCTTTTCCACAAAGCTGCCATAATCTACATCCAGACTGATGATCTGGCAGGATGAAAGTACGGAAACGGGGATTAAACCAGCCGATATACGCGCGTTATCAGTGCTTACATAGTTAACGCTCTGGTATCCCAGATAAGCGCCTGTACCTATACCTCCCAGGATCAGAATAATTACAACTGCAAAAACCACCTTGCCGCTTTTTGTAGTGAGGGCTGACTTCATCTTATCCATAACTTTATTGGCCATATGTTTTGCCTCCGTGTATGTTTATACTGAATACGACCAGGTGAATTATTTCGTTCTGTTTAGAGACCTGGCCGGCGAATTATTTTTTTCAATTATAACTTTGTCACCTTCGCTTAATCCCGAGATTATTTCAGTCCGGGTCCTGCTCTGCAGCCCGATTTTAACCGGTACCTGTTCTATGAGGTTGGTCTGCTCATTTTTCAGCACACGTACAGAGTAATCACCGGTTTTTCCGTTTATAGCGTTGTTGGGCACAATCAGAACATTATCACGTTTATCAACCAGTATTTCCGCTGTGGCAGTCAGTCCTCCAGTCAAATATACCGCGTCGTCCGGATTCATTGCGATCTCAATTTTATAAGTCGCTACAGTTGACTGTAAGGTTCCGTAAGATTGCATCCCTCCGGACTGTTGGGGGCCATAGGGTGAAATGAACTTGACCGTACCCCTGAACTCCCTGCCCGGCAAGGCATCCACATAAATCACCGCCACCTGATCTTTCCTGACTTTAAGCACATCAATTTCGTCTATAATACCACTCATTTTTACCGATCCGGTATTTACAATGCGCATGATATAACTATCGATGGGAACCCCGGTCACAGAATATCTCTGTGTAATCATATCCCCAGCCTGGAGATTTATATCTACTATCTGGCCATCAAAAGTAGCGAACAACTCGGTCTTCAGCAACGACTGCTTGGCTCTTTCCAGATTGATCAATGCAGACTGAATATTAATGTTGTAATCACGCAACGCCTTAAGATTGAGCCCCTGTCTGAATATGGATATATTCTCATTTAAAATTGTGTTGCTTATTTCAAGGTCATGCTGCGCCATGCTCAGTGTTTCGGCAAACTTCACGGCATCTATATTGTCCTTACCGGCCAGTTTTTGCAGCGCGTTCAACGATTCGATAACTTCATTTGTGATGGTAAATGTTGTACAGGTATCAGGAAAAGTATAGGCCCCTGGCAGATGGCTGATCCTTTTAACTATGGTATGGGTTTCATACATCCCTCTCTGCAGAGTTTCGATCGATCCCCTGATTTTTTCATATTGACCGGACTGTACTTGCTGCTGAATAACTGCAATGCTGTCAAGCTCGGCGGCCAGCCGTTCAACAGCCGCAACGGCATCGTCGCTTGTCCTCATCAGTTGTCCGAACTCGTTAAATTCGGGCCTCAGGCCGGGATATTCGGGATTGCTATAAAATTTATTAGCTGCTTCGATGTCGTATTCGGCCAAGGCAATTTGCGTAGCCATATCGTCATAGTTCCCTTCGGCTAAATACGCGGAGGCTTTCTCCATTTCCCTGACCGCGTAATCATACCTAGTGAAAGCTACAGCGTCGCTATAAAAGGTGGGCACGCGCGTCACACCGCAGCACACCGTCTGTATGACATTATTCATAGCCAGTTCCAGCGAATATTGCGCGGCTTCCACCGCCAGCCTTTGCGTATTATCATCCAAGCTGGCCAGCAAAGTCCCCGCTTTAACCATCTGTCCTTTTTCTACGTAAATATTCTTCACCCGGGCGCTGTAGGGAGGAGTGAACATAGTAGTATCGAAATACAGGTTCACCGCGTCAGGCATCTCAATGTTACCGTCGGCGTTTACTCTTATCTCAAGATCACCACGCTGCACCGACACCACGGTTTGCTGTTCGGTGACTGGTCCCCCGCTGCAGCCGCTCAGCACACCCGCTATAATTATTAAGATAATCGCCGTCTGAGAAAATAGTTTTACTTTCATATCGCTGGAACTCCCTGTTCAACTGAATTTATAAGATCAAACCTTAAATTGTAATTCAATTCTTTATTTCCCATTACCGATTTTGGATATTATATTGCTGAAAGTTTCCAGTGCCAGAGAGAGGTTTTCAATCTCTGCCGGCTGCAGAACCGAGAGGTTTCTTTTAATGCTGCCCCTGGCCTGCCTTTTCCGGTTCAGAATAAACCGCTTGCCTTTTTCGGTCACCACAATATTAATCACCCTTCTATCGCTGATATCGGGACGCCTTTCCGCGTATCCCTGATCAATAAGCCTGTCAACCAGCGATGTTACATTGGGTTTTGATATCCCCAACCTCCTGCCGATTGCCGAGGTGGGCAAAATTCCCTGCGTCATCAGCATACTGAGGACGTGAAACTGCATATTGATGGGGTTTACCCTGGACCTTGCATGCGACACCCTCAGTATCTTGCGGTAGAAAAAGGGGAAAAACAGCAGAATATTGTCTGCTATCGTGTTGAGCTTATCATCGAGAACTTGACCCGACATAATATAAATTAATGTAACTGTTATATTATATAATTGTTATATTTATATAACAATTATTCACCAAAGTCAATAGTTTGCCGCAAAGGGGAGTAATTGCTATACTATGCGACGTTGTGAACTATGAGACCGTCATCGGATTGGAAGTACATTCCCAGTTGCTCACCAAAAGCAAAATGTACTGCGCGTGCAGCGCTGATTATGCCAGCGCGCTGCCTAACACCCATGTCTGCCCGGTATGCATGGGGATGCCCGGAGTATTGCCCACCATCAACCAGCGTGCTATCGAATTCACTCTTATGACTGCGCTCGCTCTAAACTGCAGCATACCTGAGCACGCCAAATTCGACCGTAAAAACTACCCCTACCCCGACCTTATGAAAGGCTACCAGATATCTCAATATGACGCGCCGGTCGGTGTGAAGGGCTACCTTGTCATCGATGTTGAAGGCAAGAAGAAGAAAATAGGCATTACCCGCCTCCACCTGGAGGAAGATGTTGCCAAATTAGTGCACCGCAATACCCCCGAGGGAGAAACCTACAGCCTGGTGGATATTAACCGCGCGGGAATGCCGCTGATGGAAATTGTCAGCGAACCTGATATGAGCTCACCGGAAGAGGCCCGTTTATATTTGGTTAAACTGAGGGCAATCCTGCAATACCTGGGTGTATCCACAGGCAACATGGAGGAGGGAAGCTTCCGCTGCGATGCCAATATCAGCATCCGGCCTGTGGGTACAACAGAATATCTATCCAAAGTCGAAGTGAAGAACATGAACAGCTTCCGGGCTGTGTATCGCGCCCTGGAATATGAGGCACAGAGGCAGCGTGATGCGCTGGCATCCGGTGAGAGGATTGTGCAGGAAACCCGCGGCTGGGTTGACGATAAGGGCGTCACCGTCAGCCAGCGCAGTAAAGAATATGCCCATGACTACAGGTACTTCCCCGAACCCGACCTGCCACCCATGGCATTCAGCAGGGAGATGGTACAGAAGATAGAAGCAGAATTACCTGATCTTCCCGAAAAAATCTATGACGATCTAATAGCCGAATATAATCTGCCACCATATGATGCAGAGGTTTTAACTCAGTCAAAGCATTATGTTGCATATTTCACGACGAGTATCGGACTCAAGTCATCTATGTCTACTAGTGACAGACAAAAAAGGGCAAAGACTATAAGTAACTGGCTGCTGGGTGAGTTTACAAGATTGCTCAATGCAAAAAATGTTAAGATAGAGGAAGCTAAAGATAAAGTAACCCCTGAAAACCTCTCCGGATTAATTGACCTCGTGGATAAAGGTACGCTCAGCGGGCCGCTGTCCAAGACTGTGTTTGAAGAAATGTTTAACAGCGGCAAGCCAGCAGGTATAATAGTGGAGGAAAAAGGCCTGGTCCAGATCAGTGATACATCGGAAATCAGTAACATCTCGGATAAAGTAATTGCGGAGAATGAAAAGGCCGTGACAGACTACAGGGCAGGCAAAGAACAATCTCTGACCTTTATCATAGGCCAGGTTATGAAGGCGTCCAAAGGCAAAGCCAACCCTGCTGTTGTCAGGCAAATCATCCTGGATAAACTCGGAGGAAAATAAAAATGCCAGTATACCTAACCATAGCTCAAATTCTTGTAGCTGTAGCGCTCATAGCGGTGCTGTCACTGCAAGTTAAAGGCGGCGGACTGGGAGGAATTTTCGGGCAGGCAGACGGTATTTACCGGACAAGGCGTGGCGTTGAAAA
>JAPLHI010000118.1 GCA_026389695.1 Chloroflexota bacterium | reverse complement strand
CCAGCACACGGGCTGCCGCGGCAGAAGCCTGAGCAACTGTATCCGGAATATCTTTGGGACCCTGGCAACAGCCGGCGATGAAAACACCATCGGTCATAGTTGCCACCGGGTCAAGTTTGGGATGTTTTTCAGTGAAGAAGTTCTCTTTGCCGCAGGAAATGTTAAATTTATGCGCGGTTTCCTGCGCATCATCCTGTGGTTCGATACCGCTGCAAAGGACAACCATGTCAACGGGCAGCCTGCGCTTTTTGCCCACCAGTGTATCCTCAAACTGGACGATGAGCTTTCCCTTTTCCTCAGGTGTCTGGGCAACGTCGGTAACCTCGCCGGGGCGGCCGCGGAAAAAGATCGTGCCTTCCTTCTGAACCCGGTTGTAGAATTCCTCATAGCCCTTGCCGAAGCTCCTGATGTCAATATAGAACTCGTAGACCTGAGAACCGTGCACGTGTTCTTTAAGCAGGTGGGCGAATTTCATCGCATACATGCAGCAGACCCTGGAGCAGTATTCGTGGTATTTTTCATCTCGGCTGCCCACACAGTGAATCAGCGCAATGCTCTCCGGCTCTTTACCGTTCTTGAGAAGAATGTGGCCGGAAGTCGGGCCTGCCGAGTTCACCAGACGTTCAAATTCAAGACTGGTGATCACATTGTCCAGTCGGCCGTAGCCATACTCTTTTATCGGAGAAGGATCGAAAAGCTGATATCCGGTGGTGAGGATGACATTTCCGGCCTCTATATCCAATATCTCATCTTCCTGCTGGAAATCTATAGCGTTTCTTTCACAGAATTTTTCGCAGGCGCGGCACTTACCTTTAAGGAAATAAGTGCAGTGCTCTTTGTCGATGACCGTAACATTGGGTACTGCCTGTGCAAACGGTGTATAAATAGCCTTGCGCTTGGCCAGTTTCTCATCGAATTCGCTGTCCACTTTAATGGGACACTTGGTCATACACGTCCCGCAACCATTGCACTTATCTATGTTCACATATCTGGCTTTCTTTCTAATTTTGATGCGGAAATTACCCACATAACCGGATACGTTATCTATTTCACTATAAGTCAGGAGTTCTATCATTGGATGGGCGCCTACCATGCTCATTTTGGGAGTTAAAATGCAGGCGGAGCAGTCCAGCGTGGGGAAGGTTTTATCGAGCTGCATCATATGCCCGCCGATACTTGGTTCCTTTTCCACCAGGTAGACTTTGTGGCCTGCATTGGCAATCTCCAGCGCAGCCTGGATGCCGGCGATACCGCCGCCAACGATGAGAGTATCGGGATGCACCGGTACTTCCTTATTCTCCAGTGGTTGATGGTAATAAACCCGTCTTACCGCGGCGCTGACAAGGGCTTTGGCTTTATCCGTAGCTTCTTTTGGTGATTCGGTTACCCATGAACAATGCTCCCGGATATTGGCCATCTCAAAGTAATAAGGATTGAGGCCTCCGTCCTGTACCGTCCTTCTGAACGTAGGTTCATGCATCTGCGGTGAGCACGAGGCTACCACGACCCTGTTAACACCGAGCTCCTTGATATCCTTTTTAATCAGGTCCTGACCGGGATCGGAGCACATGAATTTATAATCACGGGAGACAACTACAGCAGGAAGGCTTCTGGCAAATTCGGCCACCTTTTCCACGTCGACGATGCCGGCAATGTTGCTGCCGCAATGACAGACATAGACACCGATCTTAGGTTCCATCATGACCTCCTCGGAAGGATTGCACAGTGACCCGTTGCATCAAAACGGGGAACGAGTTGTACTAATGCAGACATGCGAATTTTTCAAAATTATAGCACTATGAATGGGAAGGAACAAGCACTTGTCCCATGAATTTATTAACGTTAGCTTTGTTGTGATAAAATTATACGGTTTTTAGAGGAGTTTTAAGCTTGAAAATACTGGTAACTAATGACGATGGCATCAACGCTGAAGGGCTGTGGGCGCTGGTGAGTGAATTAAAAGAAGTTGGCAGCGTGACTGTTGTTGCGCCGGATCGGGAACAAAGCGGAGTGGGCACTTCCATCAGCTTTCATCATCCCATCAGGCTGACCAGGATACATGAAAAGATTCATGGCATAGATACATATACAGTAGAAGGCACACCTGGTGACAGCGTTATTATGGCAATCAAAATAGTCATGAAGGATGGAATAGATTTAGTTGTATCTGGAATCAACCAGGGACCTAACTGTGGCTATGATGTTTTTCTGTCGGGTACAGTGGGCGCTGCACTGCAGGGTTTCTTTTACAGCATTCCTTCCATAGCTGTCTCCATGTCTGCGTTCGTTGAACCCAGATTTGAAACAGGGGCCAGGGTTGCCCGCGAGCTGGCCGGGTACGTTAAAAGCAAGGGTATTACCGGCAAAATGCTATTGAATGTAAATGTGCCGAATTTACCGCTGGAGGAAATCCGAGGTATCGATATAACCAGGCTCGGCGAAAAAATCTACTCGGCAGGTGTTGAGACCGGGCATGACGGCAGGAGGGATTATTTCTGGATTCTGCATCGCGGCACGGATGTGGAACTTGGCAGCGGCACAGATATCTGGGCAATCCAACATAAACGGATTTCGATTACACCGCTGCGTTTCAACCGCAGTGAATACAGCACGGAATTCGTGCATGAGATGGCGACAATCATCGCAGGCCGGTTACTGCCAAGA
The DNA here is from genome assembly GCA_026389695.1 of Chloroflexota bacterium. GTDB lineage: Bacteria > Chloroflexota > Dehalococcoidia > GIF9 > UBA5629 > JAQUQM01. Next base: position 974 of record JAPLHI010000118.1, on the reverse strand, counting down.
AAAAGTAGTAGTAAAAATAAGGAGGGTTAAATGACCGAAGTTGTTATCGTCAGCGGCGTAAGAACGGCGATCGGCACGTTTGGAGGCGGATTAAAAGAGGCCACGGCTACTAGGCTGGGTTCAATTGTGATAAGGGATGTACTGAAGAGGGTTGGGCTCAGGCCTAAATCCGGCCCCAATCTAATGGAATTTGGTCCGAAGGCGCTGGCTGATGTGGGGTTGAGCGAACTGGAAAAAAAGTATTACGACTGGCCTGATGACCTTAAGGAAATACAAATAGATGAAGTCATCATGGGCAATGTTCTGCAGGCAGCGCAGGGGCAGAACCCCGGCAGGCAGTCCATGATATACGCCGGCCTGCCCAAGGAAACACCGGCGTTTACTGTAAATAAGATTTGCGGTTCCGGCCTGAAAGCCATTATTTCCGGTGTACAGGCTATCATGCTGGGGGACGCTGAGACGGTTATAGCAGGCGGCACGGAGAGCATGAGTAATGCTCCGTACGCCATGACGCGCGCCCGCTGGGGCTATCGCATGGATTTGACAGGAAAAGGCGAGGTGCTGGACCTGATGGTATACGACGGTTTATGGGAACTATACTATGGTTACCATATGGGTGTAACGGCGGAAAATATCGCCGCAAAATACGGTATTAGACGGGAGGAACAGGACACGCTCGGATTGATGAGCCACCAGCGCGCGATGGCGGCTATTAAAGACGGTACGTTCAAGCAGGAGATCGTGCCTGTAGTCACCCCGCAAAAGACAGGTGATCCCATCGTTTTCGATACCGACGAGAGGCCTATGGAAACGAGCCTGGAAAAAATGGCCACGCTGGCGCCGGCATTTAAAAAGGACGGGACGGTTACAGCCGGAAACGCGTCGGGTATTAATGATGGCGCTGCCGCGGTGCTGATGATGTCGGCTAAAAAAGCGCAGGAGATGGGGCTCAAGCCTATGGCAAAGGTAAAATC
>JAPLHI010000153.1 GCA_026389695.1 Chloroflexota bacterium | reverse complement strand
TTTGCCATTAATTTTATGAAAACCGGCGGGGTTATCGCCCACGGCACGCTGAAAAGGCAGTGGTTGATACAGATGCTTACAGACTGGATCGGCGATGAAGGCTGGCTAAAGCGGATCCAGACGCAGTTCAGGATTATGGATTACCCACGCCGTATGAAGACCCTGACTGCGCCGGAAGACGGGGATACACTCAAATGCAGGGGCAAGGTTACCGCCAAATCAGAGAATGGCGGCGAGCGCCTCGTGGAGTGCGAAATTTGGCTGGAGAACGGCAAGGGCGAGATCACTACCAGCGGAACAGCTACCGTCATATTGCCGGTGAAGAAATAATGTCGCACTAACGCCTTAAGAAAATGTTATTTTTTAGCTGCCCCAGTATATTGACATTAAATTTTTACGGTGATACACTTCCTGCCAGACTTGTCGGTCAACTGGCCGACCGATTCCATAAACAATATTTATCTCAACAATTATGTCCTGTATAATTATCAATGAATCCGCGATATCAAGGAGGTTAAGGGAATGTCAAGAGTTGCATATGTATTGATTGCTTTACTAATTCTTCTGACCAGTGTAGTAGTCTCCTGCGCCCCGCCGGCAGCGCCGGTATCGGATGTTTATAAAGATCCTATTAAAACAAACGCAGGCCTGGTTTCAGGCGCAACTGCCGGTGCAAAACAGGATATACACGTATATAAAGGCATTCCTTTTGCAGCTCCTCCAGTAGGTAATCTGCGCTGGAAGCCGCCGCAGCCGGTGACCCCCTGGGAGGGAGTTAAAGAATGCACGGAGTTCGGAGCGGCGCCCAATGGCTGGTCGGCCCTGGGCAAGCCTCCCAAGGTCAGCGAGGATTGTCTCTATCTTAATGTATGGACTCCTGTCACCAAGGTCGGTGAAAAGCTGCCGGTAGTAGTCTGGATTTATGGCGGCGGCTTCCGTTTTGGCTACGGCACCACTCCTTTATATGATGGCACCAACCTGGCGGGCAAAGGTGTGGTAGTGGTTACATTCAACTACCGGACGGGCGCCTTCGGATTCCTGTCCCATCCCTTACTCTCCAAAGAGTCGGAGCATGGCGTCTCGGGCAACTATGGAATCCTGGACCAGATAGCCGCCCTGCAATGGGTGCAGAACAACATATCCGCCTTCGGTGGCGATCCCAATAACGTTACCGTGTTCGGCCAATCGGCCGGTGCCATCAGCATCGTCACTCTCATGGCATCGCCGTTGGCCAAAGGCCTGTTCCAGCGCGCCATTTCCCACAGCTATGCAGACCTGGACTTCTTCATGGATCTTAAGGCAGCCAAGTATGGCAATGGCACTGCGGAAGCGCAGGGTGAGCGGCTGGCCAAGGAACTGGGATGCGATACTGCGGCCGATCCGCTGGCCTGCCTGCGCGCCAAGCCCGCGGATGAAATCATGACTAAAGCTGCTCCACCGGGGGACTACTGGTCACCCGGATATAAGTACGGACCTGTTGTGGACGGATGGGTTCTCACCGATCATCCGTTTAACTTATTCCTGGCCGGCAAGCAAATGAACGTGCCGCTATTGATAGGCACCACCGCGGATGAATATTCCTTGTTCCAGATCAGCATAATACCGGATGTAAGTACATACCAGGCGTTAATGAATACCTTGTTCGGCGACAAAGCCAAGCAGATATTAGCTGCAAATCCCGCCAAAGATGATGCGTCGGCCAAGACGGCGCAGAAGAACGTAATGACGCTTTACAGCTTTTACTGCCCCGCCAAGGAAATTGCCAACAGCATGAGCAACGTTAAATCCCCCGTCTATCTATATCAGTTTACACGTGTTCCGCACGGAGCTAAAAGATGGGGCGCCTACCATGCGCTTGATATCGGTTATGTGTTCGGAAACCTGATACCGATATTGCCGACCCCGGAGCCTGAGCTCTATTTCGATGATACTGATCGGGCTCTGTCCGAAACTATGATGGGGTACTGGACCAGCTTTGCTGCTACCGGCAATCCCAATCACCAGGGGGCACTGGAATGGCCGGCCTATAGCGCCAAGACCAACCAGTATATGGCTTTGGGGAACAATGTTGAAGTCAAACCATGTATCGACAATGACATTACCGCCATATTTTTGAATACAGCCAAGGAAAAACGGAGCAAGTAATAGTCATATTGCGACTGTAATTGCTGGTTAGTATTGAGTCTAAGATTTTTGTGTGTCAGGGCACGGCGCAGGCGGCTGCAGGTTGTTGCTTCCTGCGCCTTTTTCCTCAGTTATGAGTGCTTTGGATATAACGGATAAAGAGCTGACTTATCGGGTTCAGCTTCAGCCATTCTTCCTGTAAATCGTCAATCCCCGGTTGTCCACCACGGCAATCTCACCGGTCTTTCGATTGATATCGACATCCACACCGCTGTTGCGTGTCATGGCCGTATCGATCGGCTCGCCCTGGTGTCCGGTTCCATACATGTGGATGTGGCCGTCGGTTACCACCACAATTTCCCCTGTGACTTCATTAAGCCTTAAGGCCGTACCTTCCGCATGCGTGTGGACAGCATCCAGGTTTGTCCTGGTATAGGAATCTCCCGACGGCTTATAGACACTGATCGCGGGGTCGGTGATCATGATTATTTCGCCGGTATTATGATTAATATCCAGATCGGCTCCACATTGCCATGCCATCGGTCTGGCGATAATCATTTTGGTATACTGGTTATCACCGATGGGCCTGTACCTTACAAGACAATCGCCCTTGGGCCAGTTATCTGGCGGTGGATAAGACGCCGACATAGGATAGGGGCCTTCTCCGCCGCCTTTATGGTTTGTCACTATAAAAATATCGCCATTGTTCTGGTTAACGGCTATACCTGCGCTGCTGTGCCACGTTCCGTATCTATCAATTAATTTCTTAGTATAGCTGCCGCCTTCTTTCTGTTGTACCGAAAGTCCATCTACATCATTTATTACGAAAATATCGCCCGTTACCTGATGGAATATACAGTCAGCCCCGCTTCTATTAGTTGAAAAAGTATCGAGGACGGACTCCTTGTATCCATTCCCTGAAGGCTCGTAATGGTTTAGTCCCAGTTCGTGGATGGCTGCAATGGCGCCCGTATTATCGTTGATGCTGACGCTGGCGGCCCCCTGACGGGTATTCAACGTAGCAACAGGGGCTTGTTTGATATAGCTGCTGTCTTTGTGAAGATAGATAAGCAGTCCTGCTTCATTGATTACACAGATATTTCCTGTTTTTTCATCGATATCGATACCGGCTCCGCTGTGCCAGGTGCTGAATGAGTCTATCATTATACGTTCGTATCGAGCAGCCATGGTTATCTCGTACCTCCGCTGTTTAATTTAGATCAATGTATTGAAGGAAGCTCTTTCTTTATCTAAAATATAAACAGCCCCTCAATTTTGCAGTAATTATACGACTTTTTTTAAAAAAGTGGCGATTTTTTGTCAGGCTGTGAGTAATAGACTGTGAACGCGGTATGAAAATATGATTTTATCCGGGCGTTGACAACTTATGGAGCTTTGCTTTAGCATGACAATAAATTTGATATCGGCAAACTGATAAAATAGACGGAGGGGAAGCATATGGAAGCAATCTGGCAATGGGGACTTAACATGATCATCGCCATCCAGCAGGTACACGGGCCTGCGCTGGACAGTATCTTCCGCGGTATTACCTTTATGGGAGAGGAACAGTTCTACCTGCTACTGCTGCCGTTTTTTCTATGGTGCCTGGACTATAGCTTCGGCGCGGTTCTGGCGGCTTTCTTTCTGCTCTCGAACTATATCAATATCTGTCTCAAGGACCTACTGCAGCAGCCACGACCATTTGATATTAATCCCGGCGTGAAGCTAGCTTCGGTTGAAGGTTACGGCCTGCCCAGCGGACATGCGCAGTCAGCCGTTGTAGTGTGGGGCGCCATAGCCATCTGGGTACGCAGGAAATGGTTCTGGACTGTAGCTATCGCCATAATGCTGCTCATCGGTTTCTCGCGCATTTATCTGGGTGTGCATTTCCCCACGGACGTATTTGCCGGCTGGGTTATCGGCGCTATACTGCTGGCCATTTATATTGTGATCGGGACAAAGGTGCAGAACTGGCTCAGACAGCTTAACCCTGTCGTACAACTTTTACTGGCCCTCGGCATACCAATATTATTAATTTTGCCTGATCCCACCAATGAGGCGGTAACCACACTGGGCACGCTGGCCGGCATGGCTGTGGGCCTGGTTATTACACATCGCTATGTTTCTTTCAGCGCGAAAGGATTATGGTGGAAGCGTGTAGTGCGTTTTCTCATCGGATTAATAGTACTGCTGGCGCTTTACCTGGGGCTTAAAGCGGTATTTCCCGGCGAGGGATCGCCGTTGCAGCTGTTCTTCCGCTTCCTGCGCTATGGGCTGTGCGGTATCTGGGTTACGCTGGGCGCTCCATGGCTCTTCCGGTTAACACGCCTGGCGTCGGCTGCCGATTGATTTAGGCGGGTATAATATATAATTTTCAAATACGCTTGAAGGCCGGCTTAATCCTCGGCGAGCTTATAGTTATTGCGGCCGTGCTCCTTGGCGAAATACATGGCGGAATCAGCACTTTTCAGCAAATCTTCCATATCCCTGCCGTTTTCGGGATAGAGGGCAATACCGATGCTGGTCGTGATATTTAGCTCATGACCGTCCACGCTGAAAGGCTTGCTGAAGGCCTGCACGATTTTTTGGGCCGTATTTACTGCGTCTTTAGCCAATGAAGTTTCGGGCAGCAGCACCACGAATTCATCGCCGCCTATACGGGCAACAGTGTCGCTCTTGCGCAGGTCAGGCCATTTCATATCGTTAATTCAACCCCCGTCGTTTAAGTAATTCTAACCGATTATGACGGACGTAACTTCCTTTTTAGTAATCATAATTTCAAACTTCTATTAAAGCTATTGTTTGTAATAAGAAAATTTAATTTTGATTCGAGTTTGATAACAATTGAGCTATAATAAAATCTAGCTGGATTTGATATGGTAAACAAATATGGAATTGAATAAACTCACCCCTGAAGAAGAAAGAGTAATTGTGCATAAAGGAACCGAATCGCCTTTCAGCGGCGCATACGATAAGCTATTCGCGAAGGGGTTTTATGTTTGCCGCAGATGCAACACACCGCTTTACCAGTCCGGGGATAAATTTGATTCCGGCTGCGGCTGGCCGAGCTTTGACGAGGAAATTCCGGGCAGGGTAAAGCGCATACCTGATCCGGATGGACGGAGAACAGAGATTGTCTGCGCGGCCTGCGGGGCTCATCTGGGGCACGTCTTTGAAGGTGAGAGGATTACTCCTAAAAATACTCGGCACTGTGTCAACTCGATATCGCTGTGCTTTATACCTGAAAAAGAAGGAGCATAGCATGGAAAGCGCGGTTTTCGGCGGCGGATGCTTCTGGTGTACTGAAGCTATATTTACCAGCCTGAAAGGCGTAATCAAGGCTACCCCCGGCTATGGCGACGGCACAGCGGTCAACCCCACCTACCAGCAGGTATGCGGCGGCGCGACCGGTCATGCCGAGGTCATCAAGATAGATTATGATCCATCTATTATAGGTTATACGGATTTGCTGGAAGTCTTTTTTCGCATTCACGATCCAACCACTTTGAATCGTCAGGGCAATGATGTTGGTGAACAATACCGTTCACTAATTCTTTATAGCAGCCAGGAGCAAAAGGAAGCGGCCGAACAGTCTGTCCTGAAGTTGAATGCTTCAGGAGAATTCGAGTGCCCCATTGTTACTGGGATAAAACCCCTGACTGCGTTTTACGAGGCCGAGGACTATCACAAGAGCTATTATGCCG
>JAPLHI010000027.1 GCA_026389695.1 Chloroflexota bacterium | reverse complement strand
GGCGCGCCCTGCCAGGCGCCAAGGTCCGAGAAGTCCCACCACGTAATGGCCTGCACCGACGGATGGCTGAATAGCAAGGTATAGAATTTTTCCACGTAGGCTGCCTGCGCTATTTCCCCTTCCTGCATGGTCGGCCAGCTTGATGGCTGAGCACTATCGCCAATACCAATTTTGGGATCTCCGCTCAGCACCGTGACCTCCGTGAAATGAATGGGCACGTCGAAATCTTTGAACCGTTCGCAGATATCCCATACCTGGTAAAACGGCCAATTACCGCGGTGCATATGGCTTTGTATCCCGATGGCGTCAAATTTTCCGCGCTGCCTGATGACATTCTGCAGCAAGTCCCTGAAATCAGCATCTGTGCGGAAGTCATTGATTATCAAAGTCGCCCTGGCGCAGCCGGACCGCGCCCAGTCGAGGACGTCAACGATGACATTCTGGGGTGTGCGGGTATTCATCCAGTTTCCCACCATGTTGTTAACCCTGGGGCCCGTCGTAGGTTCGTCCACTACATCCCAGTAGTCAACCAAGCCGCAGAATTTACCTGTGATATCTTTGACACGTTTTTCCAGTGCTTTCTGCATATCTTCAGCTGGCATGGGCGCCCACGGCGGAACATAATTGGCCGATATCAACGGGCTGCCCTTGGTCACGATACCACGCTTTTTTGCCCAGTCGGCCATCAATGTCAGCAGTGCTTCCCGGGTCTGACCGTTTTGCGGCTCATAGCTGTCCAAGTTGAAAGACAACGTCCCATAGTTGAACAGCGAAATGTAGGCGTCCGCCCAATCCTGGTCCACTTCGTTGGGCCCTTTCTTGGCTAAGGGAGTTAGATTGGACCCGAAGAGAAACTCATGGCTTTCCTGTTCAAAATATACCCTGGCGCCTCTTACCGGTGTGCCGACCGCATCAACAACGGAGATAGTGGCATCACCCTTGCGCATATTTTCAATCCTGTCTTTGGCGCCCGACATAATGAACCATTCCCGCACGGAATTTACGGTATTGGCTATGGTTGTACCGGGATCACTACCGCCTCCCCCCTGGCAGGCAGGAATCAATATCAGTGCTGGCATTAAAAAGAGAACCAGTGCCAGTAAATGCACAATATTTTGCTTTTTATTCATAACACCACCCAAAACACATTTATTATATTTTATCACAGGCAACCTAATGCAAAGCGCAGTACATTATCCAAACGCCTTATAGATGCTGTTGACCTTCACAATTCAGGTACAGTATGTGACTTTAGTTACTTTATTTGAATGCCGTCGTCTTTAGAATATAATGAATTTGCGTACGTATGTATCAGTGTATTGGAGGAAGTTATGAGCAAGCTGGGCAACCGTGAAAAAGCCTACCTGACGGGAAAATTCGGCAGCCGGGTTAATTTCAATAAAACAGAACTTATACTATACGGCCACGACATTGCGGCAGTGCCGGGCATAATAAAACAGCTTATTGGTAACACCGTCCCGGACGCAGTTGTCCAGCCCGTATCGGAAGACGAACTTATCGAGTTAATACGCTGGGCGGCAAAAAACAGAATACCGCTGACACCGCGCGGCAAAGCCTCCTCGGGATACGGCGGAGTTATCCCGCTTAAAAAGGGCATCGTGGTGGATTTCTACCGCATGAATCATGTGCTGAAGATCGACCCTGTTTCACAAACAGCCGTTGTGCAGGCAGGGGTGGTCTGGGAAAAGCTGGACAGGGAGCTGGAAAAACAGGGGCTTACCCTGCGCCTTTATCCCACAAGCTACCCTGCATCCACTGCCGGGGGCTGGCTGGCCCAGGGCGGCGCGGGAATAGGCTCCTTCGAAGCCGGATGGTTCCGCGATAATGTCATCAGCGCACGTGTGGTTCTGCCCTCCGGAGAGGTGAGGGAATTTAGCGGCTCAGACCTGGATCTGATATCCGATGCCGAGGGCATCACCGGATTTATCAGTGAGATGACCGTCCGCGTGCAACCCAAGGAAGAACTCAAGGTCGTCTCCATAGGCTGCTCCAATGCCTACGATCTGCAAAGGTTCGTTCAGTCGCTCATCGATGAAAAACTACCGGTCTGGTCGATCATATTTATCAATCCCAAGATGGCGGAACTGAAGAACAAATCACCTCTCAGAGAGCATTACGGCCATCCCAGTGAGGAACGGGTGCTCCTGCCCGCGTCTTACATCGCCACAATCACATTCCGTGAGCGCAACGCTAAAGAGGTTATGGACAAGTTGCCTCAATTGCTCAAGCCATGCCAGGGCGAGATCCTCAGCGATCGCATAGCTCAGCACGAGTGGAAAAACCGCTTCATGCTGATGGTGGTTAAGCGCCTCGGCCCCAGCCTGGTGCCCGCGGAAGTAGTGGTGCCGTTGTCATCCCTGGGCGATGTTATGGAAGAGATCGAAAAGAAAGTCGATCAGCCCATCGTGAAGGAGGGCGTAATCATCAGGGAGAGCCTTAACGGCAAGCCCGAGGTGGTTATTTTGGGTTTCATACCCAGTGACCAGCGCAAATTCAGCTACAATTTTGTCTTCAGCCTGGCGCTGACCATCATGAAGATTGTTAAAAAGCACGGCGGACGGCCTTATGCCACAGGTCTTTACTTCACCAAAAAAGCTGGTGAGGTCCTGGGCAATTCGCGGGCTAAAAACATACGTGAACTTAAGAAGAAGGTCGACCCGGGTAATATCTTAAATCCGGGTAAGGTAGTGGGAGGTAACTCCATCGGAGGCTTTATCGGCATGGCCGAAGCTTTTGAACCAATGATCCGGCCCTTCGGCAATTATGTTATCACTCAGGTTGGCGAGCATCCTATGTCGCCCATAAAAGACATCCCGGCTGACGTTGCCTGGTATGCATATGCCTGTTCACAGTGCGGGTACTGCATTGAAGAATGCGACCAGTTCTACGGCCGCGGCTGGGAGAGCCAGTCGCCGCGCGGCAAGTGGTACTGGCTGCGTGAATATATGGAGGGCAGGCAGAAATGGAATCAGTTTATGGTGGATACCATACTGGTGTGTACTACATGTGAATTGTGCAACCTGCGCTGTTCCGCTTCCCTGCCCATAGAGCCTTCATGGATGAAGCTGCGCGGCAAGCTGATCGATGAGGAAAAGAGGATGACTTTCCCGCCTTTCGAGATGATGGCCGAGGCCGTCCGCAAAGAAGGCGATATCTGGGCCGGATACCGTCGCGACCGATCCCGCTGGTTCCCCGAAGATTTAAAGGCCAAACATGGAATAGGCACCAAGTCTAAAAACGTGTACTTCGGCGGGTGCACCGTGAGCTACGTGGAGAACGATATCGGTATGGCCAGCGTGGTGCTATTGGACGAAGCCGGAGTGGACTTCACCTACCTCGGAGAGAAGGAGAACTGCTGCGGCACACCCATGCTGGTGGCAGGCAAGTGGGACGTCTTCGCAGAGACTATGAAACATAATATTGCCGCCGTTAAGACCTCCGGTGCAGATACGGTGATAACTTCCTGCCCGGCCTGCGATATGATGTGGAGGCATACTTATCCCACATGGGCAAAAAAGCTGGGAATCGATTTTGATATTAAAGTCAGGCATTACAGCGAAGTAGTAGCTGAGAAGATCAAATCCGGCCAATTCAAGTTCCCCGAACGAGGCAATAAACCGGTCACGGTCACCTGGCATGATTCCTGCCACATTGGACGCGTTTCAGGAGTTTATGATGAACCGCGGGAGCTGATCAAAGCTTTACCCGGTGTAAAGCTAGTGGAAATGCCCTATAACAGAGAGGAGGCGCATTGCTGCGGCAGCGTGCTCACTCTGATCAAGGATCCGCCAATAGCCGCTGAAGTGGGGAAAACCCGCATTGACGAGGCGCAGGAAGTGGGGGCGGATAAAATCCTGGCGCTCTGCCCGTGCTGCGAGTTCCAGTTGCGCGTTTCTGCCGATAAGAAAAATTTGAACGTGGAGGTTATCGACCTGGCAAGGTTCTGCTGTTCACGTATAGGTTACGACTTCCCCGATCCCAACCCTGAGGTGCAGAAGCAGTGGGCTGTCTTCGAAGCTATGATTGCTCTGATGACGCCGCAGGGCTTCGCCAACCTGATGGGCAAGATGTGGCCGGAGCTTATCAACGCCATGCCCTTTGGCATGGGGCCGATGATGCGCTTCATGGGGAAAATTCCGGGCGCGTTGAATTTAATGAAACCGATGTTCCCCATACTTTTCCCCCGCCTGCTGCCTATGATGATGCCCAAAGTGATGCCGAAAATGCTCAGCCTGGTAGGAGAGATGGTACCCATGCCGGACTATATGGCGGAGCAGATGCCGGAGATAATGCCTAAAGTCATGGATTCACTCATGCCGCACATGATAGGCGACGTCGTTCCGCTTGTGACCGGGCCGATGATCGCTTATTTGCAGGGGAAGAAATAACGTCATTGCGGGCATAATACTCAAAAAAAGTTGCTGGAAATTTCTTTTAACAGTGCATTTTGAGACTATTTTCTTATATTATTTGGCTATTTAAGAATTAATCATTCAACCGATTCAATGATTGAGGTTCTCAATCCATAAAAATGGGACCCACAACGTGTATTAAATGAAGGCAAATTCCCTAGTATTGTTAATGTAACAAAGGGCCATGTTAGCAACTTTTTTTGGCATTTATGCCCGCAATGACGAATAAAAAAGGGGTTCATCGAGAGGACATTGATGATGCAGCCACGAGATTGCCACGTTGCCTATGGCTCCTCGCAATGGGCATAATACTCAAAAAAAGTTGCTGGAAGTTTCTTTTAACAGCGCATTTTGAGACTATTTTCTTATATTATTTGGCTATTTAAGAATTAATCATTCAACCGATTCAATGATTGAGGTTCTCAATCCATAAAAATGGGGCCCACAACGTGTATTAAATGAAGGCAAATTCCCTAGTATTGTTAATGTAACAAAGGGCCATGTTAGCAACTTTTTTTGGCATTTATGCCCGCAATGACATTTTTGGGGAGGGTCGCCTGTGGGCAGGCGGCCTTATTAGTTACCTGTAAGTGCGCTGTGATATATGATTCAGTGGGGATACAGGCTGAGAGATCGCCACGTCGCTTCGCTCCTCGCGATGACAAAAAAAAGGGATCGCGATGACACTATTGATTCAGCCACGAGATTGCCACGGCACTTTGTGCCTCGCAATGACACTTGAAAAAGGGCCTCGCGATGACATTGGTTGTTCCTGTCATTGAGGTGAGTTAACAAGCTGCTCGTGATGATTACTTTTTATGTTCGAACATTAATTATATGCGCGGCCACTTCAACAAAGCCTTCACCGGCTTCATGGTCACTTTTATACGCAGCGGCTTTAAGGAGTATCTTCCTGTCGGCTGCGGGGATGTGGGGATTGGGTATTAGCACGCTTATAGGAAAGAGCTTGAATAGCGAGAGGTCGGTCATGGAATCGCCCGCGACCAGCACCTCGTCCGCCCTGATCTTTCCCCCGTCTATCTGTCCCAGCAGCCTCAGCAGCGTTTTACCTTTGTCGATGCCTTTCGACATGAGGTGCAGTATATAAGTGGAGTCAAGTAGCTGGACGTCCTGCAATCCTTGTTTCAGCTCCTCAGACGTTATGCCGTCAGCCCAAAATACAACATCGATCAGCCTCTCGCTGTTGTCCTCCCGCTCCCGGACACGACCGGGGTACCTGGCTTTCAACTGCTCCAGCGCTTCAAGCGCCGGACGGCGTGAATAGCCCAGGTCCACCAGCCCGCTGTCAGGTGACAGCCTGGCAACCGCGCCGTTCTCCCCAATGAGCGGGCCGCCGATGTTCAGCATCCCGGCCATCTTTACCAGCAGGGGATCGGTGCGGCCGGAAACCAGGCCCAGCATAATGCCGCGGTCCTGCAGGCCCTTAATAACATCCCTCACACGGGGGCTGACATCATCTCCACCGGTATTCAGGGTGCCATCCACATCCGCCATGATGAGCCTGATGCGGCGCGACACTTCCGGGGTGATGCTGCGGTATGACCGTGCCATTGGCATAACATATTAGCGCAGCCCTCACATGCGGTCAAAGCAGGGAGGGGAGCCCACAGGCGCCGCCAGAGCAAAAGCGATATTGTCAGGGCAGGTGTTTATTGCTACTATCAGTAGAGCGGGAAACGGACTATAATACGGCAACCATCCGCTTCAAGAAGTATTGTTGCTAATAGAGGAGCCGGTTCAGATGAAACCAAGTGTAAGGTTAGATAAAGTCACCAAGATCTACCGTATGGACCATACCGAGGTCGTAGCGCTGAGAGATGTATCGCTGGAGGTCTTCCCCGGTGAGTTTATCGTCCTGCTCGGCCCAAGCGGTTCGGGAAAGACCACTTTGCTTAATTTGATCGGCGGACTGGATGTGCCCACCTCCGGGCTGGTTGAGGTCAACGACATCAACGTCTCCAAGATGAGCAGGTCGCAGCTTACGGAGTACCGGCGGCGCCAGATCGGATTTATTTTTCAATTTTTTAACCTGATACCCACATTGAACGCCAGGGAAAATGTGGAGTTTGCCGCTGAGCTGGCCAAGAATCCTATGCCACCGGAAGCGCTGCTTAAAGAGGTGGGCCTGGATCAACGCATGGACCATTTCCCGGGCGAACTTTCCGGCGGCGAAAACCAGCGCGTGGCCATTGCGCGTGCACTGGCAACCGATCCCCCTGTGATACTGTGCGACGAGCCTACCGGCAGCCTGGATTTCGAGACGGGCAAGCGTATATTCAAGCTGCTGCGCACGCTCAACCAGTCCAGCCATAAGACGATCATCGTGGTTACGCACAACGCTCCCGTGGGTGCCATAGCGGACCGGCTCATCCGCATGCGCGATGGACAGATAGTGGAAATAACGGAGAACGAGCACCCGCTCGATCCAGACAGGCTGGAATGGTAAAAGTCCCCAGGATCATCCTGAAATCACTGCGCGACCTGTGGAAGGGTAAAATCCAGTACGGCGCGGTATCTCTGATCATATTCATCGGTATTCTGATCTTCGTCTGCTGCTATGAAGCCTACCTGAACCTGAATATGTCCTATAACGCTTTCTACGACCGCCTGAATATGGCTGATTACTGGGTTTCAGTGGATGGGGTGAGCCGTAACGCGGTCAAGGATATGAACGAAATAGCCGGAGTTGATGCTTACGGTCGCATAGTGGAAGACCTCTTTATAGATATGGGAGGAGAAAGTGGGGAAAAGGTAGTGGGCAGAGTCATCACGTTACCGGAGAACGAAATGCCCGGGGTAAACAGGGTTGAGATCGAGGTGGGCAATTATTTCAGCGGATCGTCAGGGCGTGAAATCCTGGTGGAAAGGCATTTTGCCACTTACTACAATCTCAAGCCGGGTGACTGGCTGACGCTGGAATATGAGCAGGTCAAGATGCGTTTCCGCATCAGGGGCATAGTGATGAGTCCCGAACATATCTGGATCGTGAAGAGCGCGCAGGAACCTATGCCCACACCACGCACATTCGGCGTCATTTTCATGCCGCTGAAAAACGCCGAGAAAATATTCAATATGGAAGGCATGATCAACGAGGTTACGATCTCCGTGGCGCCGGATAAGGACCGCGATAGGATACTGGACCAGGTGAAAACGATCTTGGAACGTAACTACATCAAGAGGATGACCTCCAAAGATGATCCCGTTGTGCTGCAAAACCGGCGTATCGATATAGTGCAGGGAATACGTACCGCCTATATGACGGCGAGAAAAGACCTGCCGGTAGTGCAGCTACTCAGGCAGGACATGGAATCGTTCGCCATGCTGGCATTCCTCTTCCCCATGCTCTTTCTGGCGATGGCCTCGCTGACCATCTATGTTCTGCTCAACCGGCTGGTGGAATCGCAGCGCATCCAGATCGGGCTGATGCGCGCCATGGGCTACGGGCAGAATGTTATTATGTTGCACTACCTGGGATTCGCCATAGTTGTGGGAGTTGTGGGATCGATAACCGGCGTAATTGCGGGACATCTTCTGGCCAACGGCCTCACGGAAATGTATGTGCAGCAGTTGAACATACCGATAATTGAAACCGAAGTGCACTGGGGCACCATCCTGGCGGGAATTATTACAGGCCTGTCTATACCGCTGATAGCGGGATTGGTACCGGCCTGGTCCACCATCCGCATACAACCTGCCGAGGCCATGCGGCCCGCTACGCCGGGCGGCGGCAACAGGTTCGTGATGAAGGTACTGACCTATATGCTAAGGCCGTTTCCCTATTACATTAAAATGCCCATACGCAATGTATTGCGCAATTTCAGGCGCAGCCTGTTCATGGCCTCGGGCATCGCCTCCGCTATCATCATGGTGCTGGTGGCCATGTCATTCGTGGACGCGGTCGACGAGTCCTTCGCCCGCCAGTGGGATACGGTTCAAAAATACGATGCGCTGATACACCTGCAGGGTGAGAGCGCCGCTTCCAACGTAAGCCTGATCAGCCACCTGGAAGGGATTGCCGGGGCCGAGGCCGTGCTGGATATACCGTACCGCATACGCTTTAAAGATAAAAAAATCGATACCAGCATCGAGGGCATACAGGAAAATTCAAGTATGCTCAATCTGATTACACAGGATGGGACGAAGATAGACGTTTCAGCCGAGAGTATCCTGCTGCCTTACTCCTACAAAGATAAGCTGGGAGCACAGATTGGCGATATCCTGAGGCTGGAGCCGCTCACCGGCACCGTGGGTGAAACCGATAAAAGGCTGGGAGGTTACGTCTGGTCATATGTGGGGGGCAGGGCATACATGCCGCTGAGAGAAGTGCAGAAGCTGCAGCGCGATTTTGGCGCGGCAACCGGCATCATGGTGAGATTCGACGGCCAGCCGGACTCGTACACGCTGAAAAGAATCTATAATATCCCGCAGGTGGCCTCAATGGAAATTGTGACGGACACCAGGAAAATGATCGATGAGCAGATGGGATTTTTCTGGGTCATGATCGGCATTATGCTGCTGATGGGCACAGCGCTGGGCGCGGCCATTATTTTTAACGGCGTGATGGTTAATATAACACAGCGTACCAGGGAGATGGCCGTTATGAGGGCGGTGGGGCTGGGAGACAGGATGTTAGCCTTCATGATCTCGCTGGAAAACATATTGATCGCTGCAATTGGGGTAGCGGCGGGCATACCGCTGGGCAAATACATCAGCCGGATGTTTTTCGAAGCGATGTCTACAAGCGCCGAGGACGTGATCAGTATGGCCCCGCCGGAGGTGTCGATGCGATCCTATATCATTGCCTGCACTGCGGCGGTATTGATTATGCTGATATCGCAGATACCCGCCATACTGCAAATAGTGAATCAGAATCTCGCCACCGTCACCAAGGAATGGAGCGAGTAGACCTGTTATTCAATCCAGGTTAGTCCTGTGGAGCAAAAAGATCACTCAGCTTTTTTTGTCAGGAATACTTATGCGTAATTCCCGGCATATTCTGCGCACAAGTGTGAAATCGATTTCTGTATGGCGGGGAACAGTTGCCGATTTTCTGTTGATGGAATTGATAAATACGGAGTGTTTTGCCCCCTCTCTGTGGAGAGTACAACCCTTGCCGGTTAGATATTTAATCAGATCGCGCCGTTTCAACTGACTAAACTTGAACCCGGATTTTTTTCTTGTATAGCTTGGTACCCGTGTCTTCAGTATTCAGTTCATCCTGAGTTTCAAGGATAAGTTGAACCGCCTCGACAAGATTTTCCTGTACTTCTTTGATGGTTTTACCCTGGCTAAACGCGCCGGGTACTTCATCCACCCACCCGATATACCATTTATCGCGCTTTTCTATTGTTGCTTCAAATGTGCGTTCCATAATCGTTTCCTCGCTCCCATAAGTATACAACAAACGGTATATGACATTAATCCGGCATTACGTGATTGGAGGGATACTAAGCCGCGGCCTTCGGTTGCCGAGTTTATTGACAGAGTCTTCTCTGGCTAATCCGATATAAGTTTCAGGAAGTCCGCCTCGCTCAGGTTTGCCTGCTTGATTATCCTGCGCAGTGTCTTTTCGGGTAAATCTTTGCTGTGGACCGGGACGGTGACACTTAAATTTCTTTTGATGCTGTGTTTCAAGCGTGCGTGGCTACCTCGCTGATGATGAATGAAAAATCCGCCCCTTTGTTTGATGTAAGGGCATTCAGTACTTCCTTGCCTTTTAGAACAGGCAGTTTGGACATATTATAGCTTTACGGCTATGCGTTCCAGTGACGGTTCTTTATCCTGAGGGATAGGCTCATTACCTTCCAGAGCACTCTCGAGGTAGCAGCGAATAGCATCCTCGGCCATCTCACGTGCCTCCTCAAGCGTCTCTCCGCAGGTGCATATTTCAGGTATAGCCGGTACTATGACATCAAATCCGCCTTCTTCTAAAGGTTCGAAAATTACCGTATAGTTATATACCTTCATGTCTTATCCTCAGCGATATTAATTATATAACAGCCTGAAATTGCGCCCTGTATTTAGCTAAATCGGATAGAACGGTAACAATAGATACGCGCCTGGAGGGATTCGAACCCACGACCCCCGGTTCCGAAGACCGATGCTCTGGTCCGCTGAGCTACAGGCGCATGTAAAAAATGAAGCTAAAATCGCCGTTTAGCGGTTGACATAACGGCGTCGGTGCCATTTTTGCTAATAATGTTTTTCAAATACCTCATTTTCAGTCGAAGTATACTTGTTGGTAAAAGCCTCGTCAAAACGTTGAATTGCCGGTTTCTGCAGCCCGGGTGTAACATGGCTAAGTATCTGCGGAATAACTGAAGAGAAAGGCCCGAGTGGCCTTACCTGGTTTCAATTTACCACATCATAAAAGCACTAAACTTTAGCACCCACTTAACCGTTATTACTATCAGCGACCTAATATCCAATAATTCACCGCCTTTATCACGGATAGTTCTACATGAAAATAATACTTGAATGCATGATTACACTGCTTGTCGTAGCGATTATTATCCTGGGCCTTCAGCTATCACTAAAAGCATTCGAGGTTTTCGACGTCTCCATGCTACCTACATACCAGGAAGGAGATTTTATTCTCGTCAACAAGCTTTCGTATCTTTTCGAGGCACCTAAACAAGGGGATTTAATAGCCTTTTACTCTCCGGGCAGTGGCCACCAACTGCTAACCAATCCCTTTTT
>JAPLHI010000132.1 GCA_026389695.1 Chloroflexota bacterium | reverse complement strand
CACCCGGCACCTCATCCAGAGAATGGTAGACTTTGTGCCCGTCCAGTTCACCGCCCCGGGGATTAACCGGATACATCGGGCCGGCGAAATTAAATACCCTGGCAGAGTCCCAGAATGTCCTAGTCCAGTGCAGGGGGTTACTGGTGGTGACGCCCACAAAGGCGATACTGCGCGGGTGAAAAATCCGGTCAAGTTCATCATATACCGCAGACATAAATTACTCCCGGGATACAGAATTCATATTGATTAATCAGTCAATTCACGAATTTAATTATAAATTATATGGAATATGAAGTGTTTTTGACAAATCGGCTGATATTAAGGTGAAGCTGTTTGAACGGGGGATTTATTATGTTCGGTTAGCGCAGCGCTGTATTGCCTGCACGCGCTGAAGCAGGGGTGGATGTGTATAATTCAGAAAGGCGTAAAACGGGTGAGGCGTCAGGTTGGAGAGATTATTGCCGGCAAGTTTTTTGAATGCCTGCGTCATGTTCGTCCGGTCCGTTATGGTAAGGGCTGCGAAGCGGTCAGCCTCGTATTCGTTTTTCCGCGACAGCATATTCAGCGAAATGTCGAGGATCATCTCTATGGGAGTGTACAGCAGGCCGAAGAAGATGAGCCCGGCATAAATCGAAGGCTGCTGCAAATAGAAAGCTTGGTAGAGCCCGGGGCTGCCCAGGAAAAGCGAGAGCAGAAAGAAAATCAGGCCGGCATGCAGGATGCCCAGTACCACTCCCTGCAGGACGTGTTTTTTCTTATAGTGGCCGATCTCGTGCGCCAGCACAGCCACCAGCTCGTCCACCGTGTGCTGCGCGATCAGCGTATCGAATAAAGCGATCCTCTTGTTACGGCCGAAGCCGGTAAAGAAGGCATTGGACTTACTGGAGCGCCTGGAACCGTCCATCACAAATATATTCTGTACCGGGAAATCCACCGACCCCGCATAGGAAAGTATCGAATCTCTGAGCTCGCCGGGCTGCATGGGGGTGAACTTGTTGAAAAGGGGCATGATCCAGGTAGGGGCGATGAATTCTATCACGAGCGAGTATATGGTGACCGCTGCCCAGCAGAACAGCCAGGCATAAGCGCCGGCATACTGGAAAAGGGCCAGGATGCCGGCCAGAAGAGGGGCCCCCAACAGCACAGCCAGCCCCAGCCCCTTTAACCTGTCCAATATAAAGGTGCGCGGCCCGGTCTTATTGAAACCATAGCGTTCCTCGATCACGAAGGTAGCATAGACGCTGAAGGGCAGCGCTATCAGGCTGTAGGCCAGGCTTAAAATACCCATGTAGAGCAGTCCGTTCATTATATCCGTGAAACCCCAACTTCTGATGAGCTGGTCGAGCCAGTTAAATCCGCCGCTGAACCAGAAGGCAAGCAGCAAAACCAGGTTAAAGGCGCCGCTGATGAAACCGAAGCGGGTATTCTCGCGTGTATATTCCTGTGATTTACGGTAGGCGTCAGCGGTATATATATCGTTGAGCAGAGCAGGCGGCTCCAGCTTCAGTGCTTTCAGGTTCAGCATATTGGCAGCCAGGCCGAGCGTGAATTCAAAGAGAAGAGCAAAGAGGATAATGCAGGAAAAAGTATTCATACTTATCAATAGGGAAACGTCAACCATTCTGGCATCTGTTTCAAATGCCATTTAATTATATTGAGTACTATCGAAAAATTACAAATCCAAATTGCTCGAAAGTAAAAACGGTTGCTGGTCAGGCTTTCTGGCTAATTCCTGCACTCTTTGCGGCTGCTCGTTTCTTAGCCCGTCGATATAGAAAATATATTGTAAGACCTATAGCTACCCAGGCGAAACCGACAATGCGGCCAAAATGATGCGTATATACCGTTATGAACCATGTCGATGCGGTTGCCAGCCCGCCCAACACAGCAGTTAACGGTATTTCCCTGTTCCTTACTCGTATATTTAGCGGAATTTTGAAGGGACGCGGCAAATTGGGTTCCTTGATACGCAGGGCGATTATAGATGCATGTGCTGAGGTGTAAGCCAGCATTGCGCCAAAGGCATAAAGATCAGCCAGCAGTGTGACTTTACCAGTGGAAACCAATACGGCAGCTATGGCAGAGAATATGAGAATAGCGTTGTATGGTGTGCGGCCTTTGGCACCGATGCGACTGAAAAACTCAGGTAGTTGTTGTCTTTGTCCCATGAAATATGCCAGGCGAGACGCACCAAGCATCCCTGCGTTAGTGGCAATTATCAGGATTGTCACCGCCAGCAGGGCCACCCAGCCGCTGAGAAAATATGGTATAAGGCCGGGCATGGCAGATGCTATACCCATCACCGGGTCCTCGAGGAATTTCTGTGTCAGGTCGGTGACCCATTGCCCATCTGCAAGCTGATGGACGGGGTAGGCACTCAGTGCGGTCATAGAAAGAAACGCGTAGAGGATAATGACCGTAGCAAATACGAGCATTACGGCCCTGGGGATGCTTTTACCCGGATTTTTTGTTTCGCTGCCCAGATTGGCAACTGTCTCAATGCCGGTGTAGGCTACCATTGATATCGATATGCCGAACAAAAGATCGTTCATAGTGGGAGCTTCACCCCAATGGATATTCTGGATGAGAGTCGGGAAGTTGATGATCAGGAAGGCCCCCAGAATAGCGATCATCACTTCGGTAATGATATCCGCGATAACCAGCGCTATATTCAGTCGGGAAGACTCGCGTACACCTCTTATATTGATGACGGCGAGTATAACTATGATCCCTATTCCTGCGATACTGTCGTTAGGCCAGGCCTTGAGCACGGGGAAGAAAAATCCCATATAGTTTGCAGCCGAGAATGCGGATATCGACATGGTCACCATATAATCCATCAACAACACCCAACTGGCGATAAAGCTTATCCAATCGTTAAAGGCCCTGCGTGCGAACGCACCGGATCCCCCTGCTTCAGGGAGTGCCGTGGCGCCTTCAGCATAGCTTAGGGCTGTGAAGAGGAAAAGTATGCCGGACACCATAAGCACCGGTGGAGTAAGGCCGAGCGCTGACATGGCAACCACGCCGAGGGCATAATAGATGGACGAGCCTACATCGCCGTAGGCTGCGCTGAAGAGCCCGGAAACACCGAGTACCTTTTGAAGCCTGACCGGCAGGAAAATGCGCCGTCGTAAAAAAATATCAGCCGGGCGCTGGCCGCGTGTTACCTGACCACTTTCGTCATGTGGGGGGAGGCTACTGCCGGATTTGTTTTCCATATTTAGCTGGAATTAAATCTCTTTGATCAAACAAAATACCACGCGGCTAAATTCTAAGGCCGTATTATATCACCTTTGTAAATTTATTAAGCTTGCATGGCAAAGACGATATTAATCACTGCAACTATTTATTAAACCTTTTCACCTTTTTTGCGTTATTAATTATGAACTATCAAGCAGAGGAGGAACTGCCGCCATGAGGAGCTGGTTTCTAATTGCAGCGGTATTTACAGTAGCTATTTTAAGCGGATGCCAGGGCGCGGCCAACGGCACTCCGGTATCCATAAATAACGGTATTCAGAATGGAAACGGCCTGACGCTCAGTGTTACCCAGCCGATAGATGAATCAGTGGTCAGGACCAGCCCTGTAACGGTCAGCGGCAATACGTCAGCGGGTGCCGAAGTTACCGTCAACGGACTTTCGGTTAGCCTCGAAGGCGGTCATTTCACCGCCCAGGTGGAGCTGGAAGAAGGTCCCAACTCAATTGAAGTAACTGCCAGGAATTCCTCCGGGAAACAGGCATTAAAGTATCTAACGGTCGTTTACATACCTTAAAGATCAGCATCGTACCTGATGCAGCGAGGCAAAATATGAGCGAAATTTTCAGTATGGCTTGCCCCAACCGTGGTCTGAGCACAATATCCTGGTTTGATATTGAACCTGCTCGCGATGAGAATGGCGGACAATAGATCAGCTTTCCCGACTACCTGTACGGGACTGTCATCGATATACACAGAGACTATCCGCAAAACCTGGTAGTGAGCCTGAAAACCATTGAATGTGCTTTCGAGGTTAAACTTGTACCGGACACCGTGTATATCGCGTGTATTCCCGATGATATAGGCGCCGGCAGCAAGGTGGCTATTGCTGTTCAGAGGAACAACGGGTCCATCACCGCCAGGAAGGTAATGCTGTTTTCCGGTGAAACAGGGTAACTGCAGCTTTAGGTGAAATTCCAAATTCCAAACAATTGTTAAAAATTCTAAGTTCTAAACTCTAAACAAATACACGTTATTACGAGGATCCTTTTTTATTTCGTCATTGCGAGGAACGCAGTGACGAAGCAATCTTTAGGATCAAGGGGCAACCGTCTTCGGTTATAGAGATTGCCGCAGCCCTACGGATAAGGGGCAACCGTCTTCGGTTATAGAGATTGCCGCAGCCCTACGGGCTTCGCAAAGACAATCTATATAAGGGGCAAACGTCTTCGGTTATAGAGATTGCCGCAGCCCTACGGGCTTCGCAATGACATGTAAAGGAAACGTCATTGCCAGGGTCCTTTTTTAATTCGTCATTGCGAGGAACGCAGTGACGAAGCAATCTCTCCGCCCTGCTGTATCGAGGGATTGCCACAGCCCTGCGGGCTTCGCAATGACATGGTGGTTAGGATTTAGAGTTTTCTTCGTTTGACATGCCGGTCTGTTTCCCTTAAATTACCCAGGTTATGAAGCCAATTATACTTGCCTCTGCTTCACTACGACGCAGGGAACTGCTGGAGAATATCGGGCTGAAATTCACCGTCGACCCGGTGGAGACGGAAGAAGATCTTAGCCGCGATCTTGAGCCGAGGAAGCTGGCTAAAATCATATCGCGGGAAAAAGCCGGGGTGGCGGCCGCCAGGCACCGAGATGCCGTTATAATTGCCGCCGATACCTTCGGCGTTATCGAAGGAAAATTGCTGGGAAAACCAAAAAACAAGTTACAGGCGCGGCAGATGTTGAAGCTGTTGAGTGGGAAACCGCACACCGTGATCACCGGTTTCACCATTATGGATAGTGGTACCGGCAAGATATGTTCCAAAGCTGTGGTAACCAAGGTATATTTCAGAAAATTAAGCGGGGTGGAAATAGATGCCTACGTGCGCAGCGGCGAACCGATGGGTAAAGCCGCCGGCTACGCTATTCAGGGATTGGGCTCACTGTTAGTTGAAAGAATCGAGGGCGACTACTTTAACGTCATGGGGCTGCCCGTCGGCGCGCTGGCAGCGGAGCTAAAAAAATTCGGTATAGACCTTTTGCGCTGAGTCACACGGCTACGGCAGCTGATTCACCTGCCAGCCAGCCGGTGGAGAAGGCTGCCTGAAGATTATAACCGCCGGTGTCCGCGTCTATATCCATGACCTCACCGCAGAAATACAGTCCCTTCACCAGCCTTGACTCCATAGTGCGCGGGTTGATTTCTTCCAGGCTGACTCCCCCTGCCGTCACCATCGCCTCTGCAAGGGGACGGGCTCCCGCCACATTAAATGTCAGCGACTTCAGACTGCGTAATATTGTGTCCCGCTCGATTGCGTTTATCTGGTTTGCCCTTTTCTCCGGCATGATTTGCGCCATTTCCAGAAAAGGCCCGGCCATTCTCTCAGGTATGAACTGTCTGACAATATTGCTTATATTCCGCCTGCCGTGCCGGGTGAATTCTTCCTGCAGGGCGGCCTGCAGTTGGTTACGGCTTTGCCCGGGTATGAGATCGATAGAGATGCTGACAGGGCCGCGCTCCAGGGCGTCAACCACAGCCAGGCTCATTAGGAGTACGGCAGGGCCGCTGATGCCGAAGTGTGTAAAGATAATGTCGTGAGGCCATTAAGTAACCGTCGCCCGTCGATCCCGTTTGTGGATAGGATGCTCCACCGCATGCCAGCACCACCGCGTCTGCCTGATAAGTCTTATTCTGTGTGCGCACTGCCGTAACACGGCCATCACCGGCTGCAATTTCCGCCGCACTGCTTCCCGTGATAACTTCTACCCTGTGATCCGCCATATACTGCCGCAAAGCCTGCGCCACGGTTGAAGCCCTGTTAGAGGCCGGAAAAATGCGGCCGCCGGCTTCCTGTACGGTTTTTACACCGTATCTGCCCAGGAGTTTTAACAGGTCGTCGCGGAAGAAGCTATGGAAGGCGCCGTAAAGAAAGACGCCGTTTTTACCGTACATGCAGATAAACTCCTCCACTCCGCGGGCGTTGGTCAGGTTGCAGCGCGTATTGCCGCTGATGAGGATTTTGTTGGCGGGCTGTCGCATTTTTTCCAGCAGCAGCACCTGCGCGCCAAGCTCAGCGGCACGGCCTGCCGCCATCATGCCGGCGGCGCCGCCGCCGATTATGACCACGCTCTTGTCACTCATGGGATGTAAAATTCCCAGGCGCAGAACCAGGCATCAGGATGCCCGTCAGGCGGGCAGGCTATGCACTCGGTCCTGATCCTGGAATCGATGGTGCGGGCAAAGCTGGTATACTCCACCATGCCGGCGGACTTACAGGGGTAATCTTCCAGCCCCTGGCGCTTGCGTGCGTCCTGCACCCGGCAGTTGACCATTTTAAAAATGAGGCTTCCGTTTTGGCGCTCCGCGGACTGCCGGTTAATCCTGGAGTAAAGCCGGTAGTTCAGCGCGGTCTCCAGCGCGTCCAGCCCGCCCTCCTCGGGCAGATGCAAGAATGACATTATGTTGTATGCTTCCAGAGGCGAAAACCTGGCCCAGCAGGTGTCATTGCAGCGCTTGGCAGTGAACATCTCCTGCCTTGCCTCCACGGCCTGAAACCAGATGCCGTCGGCGGCAAGCCAGTTGGCTGAAACGGCGTCAATCAAGTTTAACAGCTTATCAGGGGGCATTTTTAACAGCGCCTCAGGAAGGCCGTTTTTTATGCCGAAGCCGAGTACCGCGGAAAGACGTTCCAAAGCGGCGGGGAAGAATTTGGGGAAGACCTCGGATTCGGTCTGCAGGGCTTCTTCCAGGCCAAGCTGGTGTTGCACCTCGTTGAACCACATCCCGTAGTGCAGAGCGCTACGCCGGAAGAAGTCCAGGGCCAGCCCCGCAAGCTCGGCCCGGCTCAGTTTCTCCAGTTCATTAATGTCGCTCATATTTTTACTCCTTCCCTTGAAGATGAAGGCAGCGCCTGACTTTCCGCGCCATCCGTACTATAATAACATCATTTCCACTGCGAAGGTTACAGCTTTATATGTCGGATTTACACGGCGTTCTCACAAGCGAAGATATCCTGGGACTGCTCAAAAACAAACCTCCATTAGTGGAGGAGGTTGTCAATATCGGCGAGCAGCTGCAGCCGAACGGCCTCGATCTCACCGTACGTGAAATCGGCTCGTTTTCCTCCAGGGGCAACCTGACCGAGGCCAATGATGGCCGGGTGCTGTCTCAAATTTCACCGCTGACCTTTGACAACCACGGCGGGGTTGACCTGTTGCCGGG
>JAPLHI010000067.1 GCA_026389695.1 Chloroflexota bacterium | reverse complement strand
CCAGATAACGTCGTCGGTATGATCCGCGATGAAACGATAGCGCTGCTCACTCTTCTTTAAGGCTTCCCTGGACCTGCTGAGGTCAATAGAGGTGCCGATCTCAGCGGCGATAGTTTCCAGGGAGTTGCGTGCGTAACCGGGAATCTCATCGCTAGTGCGTGAAGTAACAATCAGGCAGGCGATGACTTTGCCAGCATGCTTAACCGGAACCAAGGCGGCTACCGTGACGTCCTGTGAACTGAGATCATCCTGGAAAGGCGATGTAAATGCTTCCCTGTGGCCGTATAATGCATCACCGTTCAGAATCAGTTCGGAATAGGGAGAATCCGGACCAAATGACGCATATTTCTTTTCCAGGTCCTGTGAGAAACCCTTCTGCGCGTAAAGCCTGATATCCCCCGTCTTTTCATCAACCATAAATACGACGCCGCTGTCCATGCCGGATATTTTGATGGCGGCTTCGAGGCAAACGGAGAGCGCGTTTTCCAGGGAGGTTGCCGCGTTCAGCGCAATTGCCAGGTCCCGGCGCATAACCGATCTGTCATCTGCCAGCTTGCGCTCAGTCATATCGCGGCTGATGCCGCGCAGGCCGATGATCCTGCCTGTTTCATCTCTCAGCGGAGAAATTGAATCCTCAACAAAAATTCTCGCTCCATCCTTCCTGATATTGGTTATCGGCAACCAGCGCTGTGGTATGCCGGTGGTAAACACCTCTGTATATGCTTCGATCACCTTCCTTCTTTCCTCGGGAGGAATATAGGCTTTGTAATTCAAGCCCTTCAGCTCTTCTTTTGAATAGCCAAGCTGATGGCACAGCGCATCGTTAAAGAAAGTATAGTTGCCCCTGTCGTCTACTTCATAATAACCATCGTCGATCTGATCAAGGATATCGCGGTATCTTTGCTCGCTTTTACGTATGGCATCTTCCGACAGCTTATGATCTGTAACATCACGGCTGACCGATCTGAATCCTATGACTTCTCCCTGCTCGTTTCTACGGATATCTACCGAAGTTTCAGAAAAAAGCGCGCTGCCGTCCTTGCGCCGGGCTTTATGTGCGAATCCTTTGTTGGGTTCACCCGTTGTATATACCGTATTAAAGACAGCGAAGAGGTTCTTTATATCTTCGTCCACTATAATACAACTATAATGCTTACCGATCAGTTCTTCGCCGGAATAGCCGAGGTTGTGATATACGGCGTCATTGAGGAAGGTGAAATTTCCGGCCAGGTCTAACTCGGCATAGAGCTCGGACATCTGCGCGAGCATGGTCCTGTGTATTTCTTCAGAGTGTATCAGCGCTTCTTCCAGGCGCTTACGCTCGCCGATATCCATGAAGCTCCCCAGCGTCGCCCTTTGCCCCATATATAAAATCGGAGAGACCCTTTCCAGCGCCCAGATTACCTCGCCGTTCTTCTTCTTAAACCGGTATTCATAGGATTTCGCGCTTTGGCGATTTTTTAAATATCTTGCTGCTTTCTTTCTGACGGTAGCCCTGTCTTTGGGTACGACAAGGCTGAGGGCTCTCATACCGAGTAATTCATCGCTGGAATATCCGGTGAGTTTTTCAAAGAATGGGTTTACATAAACAAATTTTTTGTTCTGTATGATGTATACCCCGATTCCGATGCCGTGTACAAGGTCCCTGCTCAGGGCGATATAGTCCACCCGCCCGCTCCACATGCGCTTGCTCCTGTTTTTGGTTAAATGCGAAGTCATCGCTCCCCCTGCCCTCAATTATATCAAACGCAAACCCTTAATAGTTATTTATTATTACGATCATTCAATGGAAAAAATGCACAATTAAAGCAGTCTATTTTGTTTTCCTTTACGGGTGGTTACTACCTGCGGAGATTGAATTGGCGCTATCCACATCGGGATATTCGGCTTCTTACCTTGCAGAATTTCCTCAATGGTCATTATCTGTATTCGTGGGTAATTCAAGCCGGACTGAGAATTGTAGAAACCTTTAGTAGCCGATTCCCTTACCATTGGCACTGTTGGCTTCTCAAGAGTAATGAATATGCCGAAATCTGCCTTCTCTCTATCAATAACATGCCCTAAATCCCTGATCATCGAGGAATGCACCTGACCGCTAGCTTTGACAGAAATTATGGCCTTTTTGATCTTGTCTTTATCGGTAGTGTAGTCTGTGAAATATAAATAGCCGTCAATTCCGGTATCAGCGCCCTTCTTTTTGTCACCGTATGGCTGACCGCCGATTTTAGAAACCGCCCACCACTGAAATTCATATTTATTCTGCCTTGCTAATTCTTTAGCGCCTTCAAAATCCTCCGGTTCACCTTTGACTTTGAACTTTATTCCGGGGAACATCTTATCCAGACGCCATTTCATCACGCC
>JAPLHI010000054.1 GCA_026389695.1 Chloroflexota bacterium | reverse complement strand
AAAGTCAAACACCTTGATTTTTATGATTTAATTAGTGCCAAAATTGCTATTGTACAGAGATTTAAATACAATTTATTCGAGTAATTAATTTTGTGATGGCGTGTTATGAATACACTTAACGAGATAACAGAATTATTGAATGCAAAGAAGCCGGAACTTAGCCAATGCTATGGTATCAGGGAAATCGGCATATTTGGTTCATATGTCCTTGGAAAACAAAACAAACGGAGCGATCTGGATGTTCTCATTGAGTTTACCAGGCCGATAGGATTGTTCGAATTCATAAGATTGGAAAACTATTTAAGTAAAATTACCGGTTTGAAAGTTGATCTCGTTATGAAAAATGCCCTGAAACCCAGAATCGGAGCTCACATTTTACGCGAAGTGCAATACGTATGAAAAAGCGGGATTACATCGATTGCATAGTAGTGATAATATCTTAAATGACCTTACCAAAAAATGAATTAATTGACTTAGAAGATATATCATCACACAAGTGCAAAATTCGATTTTTACCCAAATTAAATCCTTCATTCTGCCAGTTACAGTTTTGCTGATTGTACCAGGGACAATCCTGTGGGCTACTAACAGCTTCAGGCTGGGCTGGGGCTTGGGACTGCCTTGGGATGCTCTATTTGTATTCATCGGCGCAATTTTAATGGGATGCGGCCTGTACCTGCTGTCTTATACAATTCGACTTTTCATTAACATCGGCAAAGGTACGCTGGCTCCCTGGACGCCGACTAAAAAACTCGTTGCCATCGGGCCGTACAGATATGTGCGGAATCCCATGATCAGCGGTGTGCTGATGGCATTGCTGGGTGAGGCTGTGGTTGTAGGTTCGGCATTAATTTTCATCTGGTTCGTATGTTTTTTCTTAATTAATAATATCTATTTCTTATTTTCGGAGGAGCCCGGGCTTGAGAAACGGTTCGGAGAAGAGTACTTGCTGTATAAGAAGAACGTGCCACGCTGGATACCCAGATTCAAGCCGTGGATCGGTTAAATTAAATATGTTGAAAGGACGACCTACTAAATGCCTGTTAACAAATCTGACTCTTTTTCTTTCTATTCACACCTTGCGGGAGCAATCGCGGCGTTGGCCGGTTATGGAATATTGCTGTACAACTCATGGGGTTCATTACCCATTGTAATTGTATCCAGCATATATAGTTTGAGCACTATTTTCCTGTTTGTCAGCAGCACTGTTTATCACGGCCTGAAGACGGACGAAAATACCACCGGCAAGCTGCGTAAATTAGATCACATAGCCATATTCTTTATGATCGCCGGTACCTACACACCCCTGTGCTACATTTACCTTGACGGCTATCTGCGCTGGGGTATCATTGCCGCGCAATGGCTGCTGGTGATACTGGGTTTTTTACTAAAGATATTCTATGTGCAAGCCCCGCGGGCACTCACGGTTGCTATCTACGTTTTGATGGGCTGGATGGCGCTGATACCGCTGAAACAGCTTGTGGAAAGCATGTCACCGGGCTCGCTGTTTTTACTGGTTGCCGGCGGAGTCGCTTACACTATAGGTGGAATAGTCTACACTATCAAAAAACCCAATCCCTTCCCGGGCGTCTTCGGCTTTCATGATATCTTCCACCTATGGATATTGCTGGGCGCAGTACTGCACTATTTAGTGGTGTACGGTGCCGTCACTGCTGTCATTTCAACGTTGTAACGTCGAACGGGATCTTTTTACCGTCGGGAGTGTAATCGTAAAAGCCCTTGCCGACCTTACGGCCGAGCCGTCCTGCTTTTACCATTTTTTCTATCAGGTCATAACTTGTAGGGGCCTCTATAGCGCCCAGCGCTTCGTATTGCTTGCGCGAGCGGATGTAAGTATCCAGTCCTGAATTATCAGCGATCTCGAAGGGGCCGATGTTCCAGTTGAAGCCGTAGTGCATCCCTTTATCGACGTCCTCAACAGAGGCAATGCCTTTCTCAACCAGAGAGAGCGCTTCGCGGAAAGCCGCTCCGTTGATTCGGTTCATAATAAATCCGGGGACCTCTTTCATAACCTTCACCGGGTACTTGCCTATTGAGCTGACGAAATCAACTGATTTGTTAAACACGGCGTCCGATGTCTTCTCGCCCTTGATGACCTCTACCAGGCGCATGATGGGGACCGGGCCGAAGAAATGCATGCCGACTATCCTTTCGGGATACCGGGTGCCCTCTGCAAGCAGGGTAATGGGAATGGTGGATGTGTTAGAGGCGATAATAGTTTGGGGAGGGCATTTTGCATCCAGGTCTTTGAAGAGAGCGTTCTTCATTTGCTTGTCTTCATAGACCACTTCGATGATCCACTCGCATTTAGGAGCGATGGAAAGATCGTTGACGATATGTATCCTGTCCTGCACATCTTTGGCGCTGTCTTTTATCTTTCCCTTGGCGGCCAGCTTTTCGGTCGACCATTTGATTTGCTGTAACGCCTTGTCAAGGGATACGGGATTGATATCCTGCAGGTATACTGTATAGCCGCTCTGGGCTGCAACCTGGGCAATGCCGCCACCCATGAAGCCGGCGCCGATGATAAGAACACTGTCCATAGTATTTCTCCTTTTACGAGTATAATATGCTGAAAATGCGATCAATTATTGTACGTGAATTTCATTAATTTTGCCATTTCTGATAACCGAGTCATTGCGGGGTATGGGGTGGGTGTTTCAGTTGCACCGGGTGATGAATTCTCTCAAAGCGGGGATGAAAATCCGCTACTATAGAATTGCCGCTTCATTTTATTCTACGCCATGACAAGATTGGCGACTGGAGATATAATTCATACGATTTAGCGCATACCGCGAGTTTTTAATTATAAGGGGGCTATCAATGGGCAGCTTTACCAGGAAGGAAAGGAACCTGCTTTTCATATTTCTCGCTTTCGCGGTTCTCTACGTTCTTGTCATCCCTATCAGCAAGATAGTGCCTGGATTGTATGTGCTCAAAGATATACCGGACATTATTCTCGCCATCCTGGCTCTGACGGCTATCACAGATATCAGGAGACAGATTCTCTTTATCACCTATATTCTCTGCTCCATGGCAGGGTTGGCGCTTGATCTACCGATACAGAACGCGTTTTTAATCGGCCTGGCGCTATTCCTTCTCGGCCACGTCGGATATATCGTTACTTTTTCACGTGATTTTAAACGGCAACCCAAAAGGTTGTGGCTGGTTGTTTTGCTTGCATTATATGGAATTGGTATGGGTATCATCATGCGCCCATTCCTGGGCGGTATGTTATTACCGGTTTATGGCTACATGGCGGTATTGATCACGATGGTGGTTCTGGCGGCTCTGAGGAAATCTATCAACCGCTATGTTTTATACGGAGCACTTCTTTTTCTGGCCTCAGATTCAGCGCTGGCAACGAATAAATTTATAACCCCTATGGCATATGCGGATTATATTATCATGATCACCTATTACGGGGCGCAGTTTTTTATCCTCTTCGGTTTCCTCAAGGAGAAATATAACCAGAGCGCCTGATCTGCTGTTTGGTATATAATATCCTGTTGCAAACTACTGCGGAGGTTTTTCCATGGCTTCTATAGAATGGACCGTTGATGAAAATATCGCCGTGCTCATAATGAACAGCGGTGATAACAGGTTTAATGTAAAATTCTGCAGCGAAATGCTGGCGGCGCTGGACGATATAGAGAATAAAACCAGCGTTAATGCCCTGGTTGTTTCATCCAGCCACGAGAAAATCTGGTCCAACGGCATGGACCTCGACTGGCTAATGCCCGCCATTACGGGTAAGGACCCGGAAGTGGAGGAATTCTTCAACCTGCAGGACCAGCTTATGAAGCGGATGCTGTTCTATCCTATGATAACCGTGGCAGCGCTCAGCGGCCATGCCTTCGCCTCGGGCGCGATATTTTCCTGTTGCTTCGATTTCCGCTTTATGCGCTCCGACCGCGGCTTCCTGTGCTTCCCGGAGGTCGATCTCAATATACCCTTCCTCCCCTATATGACGGCCCTGATCAAAAAGACCATGCCCATGCACCTGGTAGAGGAAGGCGAGTTTACCGGTAAGCGCTTTACAGCCGCCGAGTTGGAGACATTCCATGTCATCCGCAAGGCCTGCACTATGGATGATCTCATGAAAGAAGCAACCGGCTTTGCTAAAAGCCTTAATAAAGGCAGGTGGATTATATCCGAGATGAAAAAAGTCCTGCGCAAGGACATCGGCTATCTGATGGATCATGCCGCTGATGACCGCCCCAAGCTGGATTCCGATAATGTGCCGATAAAATAACAATAATTCTTCAGAAAGGTATGTAAAGCAATTTGAATAGAGTATATGTAGTTTATATTTTTTTAACGGTTTTTATTTCGGGACTATTTATTACAAATTTATCAGGCTGTATTGACCCTCAAAAGGCAGTGTATGAAGGGGTAGCCAGGTCGGTTGCCAGGATTTACTGCAATGATGCAATGGGTAACGGGGTTATCTTCGATGAGGCGGGTCTCGTCTTAACTAATGCGCATGTAGTACGGGACTGCAAATCGGTAACGGTGAAAGTCAATACCGGCAAAGAATATCCCGGCAGGGTCGTATGTAAAAGTACGACTAAAGATATAGCTATAATCAAAATTGCTGCCGGTCCTGATATTTCCAAAGCCACACTGGGTGACTCGGATTATGCTTTACCGGCAAACCCGGGTATTGTTATCGGATACCCCCAGAATTTAAAAGACCAACCCACTATTTTAAAGGGGCTGATTACTGCATTGGGGCCGGTTAACGGGGTTAACTATGTACAGACGGATGTACCAGTCAATGCGGAAAGCAGCGGGAGCCCCGTAGTAAATTATGCCGGAGAAGTCATAGGCATTATTGGCTGGGAGCAAGGGGCTGCGAAAGGTGAGGGGGTTGCCGTGGCGATCAATTAGGCCAAAACATTACTGTCATGTATAAAAGACGCGGAATCCAACCCTCTGTCGATTACAGAAACTACCCCTCCGCTGATTTACCCTGATTATGCCATCGTCTCCTGGAAAACCAATAAACCCTCCATGAGCCAGGTCGAGTATGGACTGACTCAGTCGTACGAAATGGCAACGAAGCTTGATGCTAATCTACTGGATAAACATACGGCAGTAATAAATAATCTCAAAACATCGACAAAATATTATTTTAAATTGAAGTCGCAGGATGTTTGCGGAAATGAAATTGTCTCCAGTGGAGACAGCGAACTCATGACAAAACCCCCGGAGGCAGCGCCACTACCGGCGCCGCAGATCGTGGATTTCAGTTTTATCGATCTGAATAGCAGCGATGCCACAATCAGATGCGTTACTGACCAGCCCACTACCCTTCAAATTCAATACGGAACAGATAAATCGAATAAACCACTCAGCAATTCGGATGCTAAGCTGGCCATTGAACATTCTATGTATCTTCAGAAGCTGCAACCGGATACAACTTATTATATAGATGTAAAGATGACAAACTCCCAGGGTAAAACTTCAAATCAACTCAATCTGTCATTTATAACGCCGACTCTGGCACAGTCATGCAGCGGCATGGGATGTGAAGTCCCCAGGTTCAACCTGAAGACTATGGATAATTTGCCATTTACTTCTAACGAAATCAGCGGCAAAAAAACGGTGATCACCTTCACCAGCATTACGTGTTCAACCTGCGCTCAGCAGGTTAAATATTTCAATGAGGTTTACAGCGATCCCAAATATAAGGGTGTGATAATGATGGTGATTGCAAGCAATGATAAAAAAGCGGATATTCTCAGGTGGATCAAGCTCTACGGTGTTAAGACTCCGGTTTACCTGGACGAGTCCAGCGATATGGTGAACGCATTTAAACCTCCCATAAAGCCCTCTGCTTATTTTATCGATCCCAATGGAATTATTAAGTATGTAAAGAAAGGACCGCTAACAGGCGCCGGAGAATTAAGAGGTATACTTGATTCCTACTAAGCTATAAAATACTGTTAACGCTATTTGAGCGTTTTTTTGAGAGTAATTCCAATTTCTGCGGGGTGGTGGACTATGATTGCTCCTGCCACAGATAAAGCCGATATCTTATCCTGAGCTCTACCTGTGCTGCCGCTTATTATGGCTCCGGCATGTCCCATTCTCCTGCCCGGGGGCGCCGTTGCGCCGGCTACAAAAGCTACTACGGGTTTGGTGGTTTTTTCTTTAATATATTGAGCGGCTTCCTGTTCGAGTGTGCCGCCAATCTCGCCGATTAATACGATGGCCCTGGTCTCACTATCCTCCTGGAATAATTTCAGTATATCAACAAAAGAAGTGCCCGGAAGAGGATCACCGCCAATTCCGACGCAAGTAGATTGCCCGATTCCCAGGCCGGTTAGCTGGGCAACCGTTTCATAAGTCAGGGTTCCACTGCGGGAGACAACCCCCACATTACCCTGCATGTGGATATCCCCGGCCATAATCCCCACCTTGCATTTGCCCGGTGAAATCAGGCCGGGACAGTTGGGACCTATCAGCCTTGCAGATTTATCCTTAAGATAGCGGTGAACTGTGACCATGTCCAGTACGGGTATCCCTTCAGTAATACAAACGATCAGTGGGATGCCCGCATCGGCAGCTTCCAGGATGGCGTCCGCGGCAGCAGCCGGAGGAACAAAAATCATACAGACGTTAGCGCCCGTTTCCCTGATGGCAGCCTCAACAGTATTGAAGACATTAACACCTTCAACCTTAGTGCCCCCCCTTCCCGGAGTCATACCCGCGACTACGTTAGTGCCGTATTCGATACAGCGCCTGGCATGAAAGCTACCCTCGCCGCCGGTGATGCCCTGAATCAGCAGCCGTGTTTTTTCATCGATTAAGATACTCAATCCAAGTCTCCTTAATTATGCTGATACGCCTGCAATCCGGTCATTCTGCAGAATGCGGCTCACGCGGCTGCCGCTACCGCTTTGCGCGCGGCATCTAAGAAATCGGTGGCTTCAATATAGCTTATCCCCGATTCAGCCATGATCCTCCTGCCTTCCGCGACGTTGGTTCCGGCCAGTCTGACGACTACGGGAAGTTTGATATCGATTTTGCCGTAGGCTTCGATAATACCCCGGGCAATGACGTCCGCCCGGGTCATACCGCCGAATATATTGACCAGGATTGCCTGAACATCAGGATCGGTAGTAAACATTTTAAAAGCACTGACAACAGCGCTGGTGTTGTTTACCGTACCGATATCCAGAAAATTCGCCGGTTTTCCGCCCGC
>JAPLHI010000127.1 GCA_026389695.1 Chloroflexota bacterium | reverse complement strand
ACCACGTCGCTTTGCTCCTCGTAATGACAGGTAAAAATAGAGCTCCTCGCGATGACATATTGAAAAAGGGCTCGCGAGGACAGTTCATCTCATCCGTCATTGCGAGCGGTGCGTGGCAATCTCTCTGCCGGGTGCAATACTGTGAGATTACCACGTCGCTTTGCTCCTCGTAATGACAGGTAAAAAAAAGCTCCTCGCGATGACATGTTGTAGCACTGATTTCATTTAGGCTTTCATTACAGGAACATCTTTTGCTATAATAACCCTTCGTGATTGCGCGTAAGGCTTTAACTCCCAAACAGCAGATCCAGGCCTGGATCACACTCCTCCGGCTCGGTCCCACAGCAAGGGGAATTCTACCTTTCTTGCTGGGCGCTACCATTGCCTGGAGCCAGGGCAGTCCCATCAATATACAAGTATTGCTCATCTCCACCTTCGCAGTGCTGTGCATCATGGAGATGACTTTCCTGGTAAACGAGTATATTGATTATGGCACCGACCTGCTGAATACGGGCTTTCATCGCCTCTCGGGTGGCTCACGCGTACTGCCGTCGGGGCTGATATCGAAGCGCGCAACGCTGACAGCGGCGGTAATTTTCATGCTGGCAGCCCTGGCAGCCGGCGCCTTACTGGCCTTTTATTACCACACCGGGATATATACCATTCCTCTGGGATTGCTGGCTATATTTATCGGGGTTTTTTATACTGCCAGACCATTCAAATTGTCCTACATGGGATTGGGCGAGCTTGCCATCTGGTTTTCCTGCGGCTGGCTGGCTACTATGTCAGGCTACTACCTTCAGACAGGTCATTTCGACCTGGTGACTTCACTGGTTTCACTTCCCGGGGCAGCCAGCGTATTCCTGGTTATACTTATCAACGAGGTACCGGATATGGGATCGGACGCAATTGCCGGAAAAAGGAACCTGGCCGTCAGATTGCGCGAAAAAGGAGTCTCTATCCTGTATATTGCAGTCTGGATACTGTGCTATCTGAATATAATCATCAACGTTTTCTTCGGCGTCCCCGCATACAGCCTGTTGCTCTCGCTGGCATTGATACCTCTCATCGCCATGACTATCAGGTCGGTTGTTAAAGATAAACTGGCAGTGAATACACTCGAACCGCTCTCCATCCAGACGACGCTCATCGACCATCTTATAACCATCATTTACGCGGTTACATTTATAGCTGCGGGACTGATAGCCGGCAGAAATACACCGAGCATTGTAGCACTTGCGGCTTTGTTCATTTTTAGCTTTGGCCTTGAAGCTCTCAGTTTCATATCATTGAAAGGGCTGAAGAATTTATTAAAGTAGGTGACAATCGTGCCGGGAGTCGGCAAAAAAGTAAGGCCCTTCTACAACCCCCCGTCCCTGGTTTTTAAACAGGCGTTCATGGCCGCCTATTTTGCTTACCTGCTGCCGTGGAAGCACCTGCCTTCCTGGATCATGCAGGGGAAAAAGACATTACCTTCAGCGGCGGGCGCGACCGGCATGGGCTGCATCGGGTATCCCATCCATCCCGTATGGGAGGTCACCAATGCCTGCAACCTGCGCTGTGAACAGTGTCATGCCGAATCGGGCACAGCATGGGAACAGGAGCTTGACCTGCAGGAGGGCAAAAAACTGCTCGAACAAATGGCGGATATCGATGAGTTCCGCATGCTGGCGCTGACTGGAGGCGAGCCGCTGAAACGGCCCGATATACTCGATATCATCAGCTATGCCCGCAAGCTGGGCCTTGAGATTTCCATAGCTACCAACGGTACGCTGGTAACCCGCCAGATGGCCAGGGAACTCAAGAAGCTGGGCGTGGTCAACCTTGCTATCGGGCTGAATGCCCACGATGAGAAGATCCACGAAAGCATCACCCGTGTGCCGGGTTCCTATGAAAAGACGCTGGAAGCTATCTATGCCACTGTGGCCGAGGGCATGAACCTGCAGATCAATACAACCATTATGAAAGATAACATGGAAGCCATTCCCGGGCTCATTGATTTTGCTTCCAGAGTGGGCGCGCAGATCATGCTCCTGTATCACATCATTCCGCAGGGACGTGGCAGCGAGGAGATGGAGCTCAATGCCCGTGGTATCAAGGAGTCACTACAGCAGATAAGTAAAAAACAGGAAGACTGCCGGGCTATGATCGAACCGGTGTGCCTGCCCCAATATTGGCCGTATCTGCTTACCAGGCGGAACAATGGCCGCTCCGGTGGTGGCCGGATCAAAGGACTGGGGACGGCCGAGAAATTCTTCAAGGGATGCGTGGCAGGCAGTGGGCTGTGCTATGTGAAACCCGACGGACAGATCTGGTCCTGCCCCTTCGTGCCTGTATCGGCTGGAAATGTGCGTGAGAAACCGCTCAGGGAAATCTGGGAGCAGGCCGAGCTTTTCTGCAATTTGCGCGACCGGGATAAACTGAAAGGCAAGTGCGGTGCGTGCTTATACAAGAATATATGCGGAGGCTGCCGGGGTAGGGCGTACTCGTACTCGGGAGACTACCTGGGAGAGGATCCGGCCTGTTTGTTGTATCGAGAGCAAAACAGCTGCGTGAAAAACCCCATGCCCTGAGTAAATGTAGGGGCGTACCTTCAGGTGCGCCCTTTTAGCAGGCGGATTTTCAAATTCATCCCTACAGTACTCCCCTACGATATTGTTTGTCATTGCGGTGAGCCGAA
>JAPLHI010000152.1 GCA_026389695.1 Chloroflexota bacterium | reverse complement strand
CAACGTTCGTGATTCGAGTCCGGCTCCAGCTGACCTTCCCTCGCAACTGGGGCACTGGCCTGTGCAGCTGACGCTGGTTCCTCCCGGGGCTGCGTTTTTACAGAAAGCAGACGTGCTGCTTGCGGCAGACTGCACAGCGTTCTCTTACGGTGGATTCCACCGCGACTTTCTCAAACACCACGCTCTGCTGGTAGCCTGCCCCAAGCTTGATAATTACGATGATCACCTTGCCAAGCTCAACGAAATACTCAGACAATCGGATATCCGGAGTCTCACTGTCCTGCGCATGGAAGTTCCCTGCTGTGCGGGCTTGACCCGTATGGCCATGCAGGCTATCCTTTCCAGTAATAAAG
The DNA here is from genome assembly GCA_026389695.1 of Chloroflexota bacterium. Lineage (GTDB taxonomy): Bacteria > Chloroflexota > Dehalococcoidia > GIF9 > UBA5629 > JAQUQM01. Next base: position 3,125 of record JAPLHI010000152.1, on the reverse strand, counting down.
ACATCCCCTTCAAAGAGATAATCATCGGCATCAGGGGCGATATCAAAAACTGATTAAAGGAGGCAGCAATGGAAGAAGGCCGTATTTCCTATCATAGCTCAGTCCGCACAGTCTACGATCGCATAAAAAAGGATGGTATTACCAATATCTGGGACCGCTATGAAGCGCAGGGATTGGGCAGCAGTCCCGACCAGCGTTGCCCTTTCTGCCAGGATGGCAGACGCTGCGACCTGTGCTCAAATGGGCCCTGCCGCGCCGACGCCTCTAAAGATAAACGGGGTGTATGCGGCATTACGGCTGACGGTATGGCCATGCGCATGATGCTGCTGCGCAACGTGATGGGCGCCTCAACCTACCAGTACCATACCGACCAGACTGTTAAGACACTCAGGGCAACGGCAAAAGGGAAAACTGCATTTAAAATAACCGAAGGTAAAAAGCTCAAGTGGTTTGCCGAGCGGTTGGGACTGAGTACTTCCGGCTCACACAGGCAGATCGCCACCAGGCTGTGTAACTTTGTAGAAGAGGATTTCCACCGCAAGTATGACGAGCCGAGCAAAATTGTGGAAGCGCTGGCTCCGCAGGAGCGCAAAGACACCTGGCGAAAGCTGGGCATCTTCCCGGGTGGAATCTTCGGAGAGATGATGTTTGCCACCAGTTCCTGTCTCACCAACGTGGACGGATATTACAAGAGCCTGGCGCTCAAGGCCATGCGCCTTGGCATCGCCACGGCTTATCAGAGCCAGATAGCAAATGAATATTGCCAGGATATCCTGTTCGGCATACCGCGCCCTCATAAAATGCGCGTCGACCTCGGCGTGCTTGATGGCGATTATGTCAACGCTCTGGTCAACGGCCACGAGCCTTTCCTGGGCTTTGCCATGGTACAGCTCGCCAGGACAAAGGAATGGCAAGATAAAGCCAAGGCTATAGGCGCAAAGGGACTGCGCATCATCGCCAACATCGAGACCGGCCAGGAGATGATACAGCGCTGGGAAATGGATGACGCCTTCTGGGGCTTCACCGGTAACTGGATCTCCCAGGAAGCCGTGCTGGCCTCAGGATGTGTCGACCTGTTTGCCTGCGATATGAACTGCTCTATGCAGATCGATCCCATCTACGCCCGGAAATACCAGTTCAGGCTGGTGCCCGTGAGCGAGGTCGTTGTCTTCGAAGGTATAACCGACCGCGTAAACTATGTCCCGGAAAAGGCTAAAAAACAGGCGGCCGAACTGCTTGAAATGGCAATAGATAACTTCAATAAACGCAAAGGCAAAATCGAGCCTGTGACCGGCCTGCCTGTAAATGAGGCACTGGTGGGCTTCTCCACCGAAAGCATCCTTGAAGCCCTCGGAGGATCACTGCAGCCCCTGCTGGAGGCCATAAAGGACGGAACAATACGCGGCGTGGCGGGATTGGTCTCCTGTACCACACTAAGGGATCACGGGCAGGATTCTCATAGCATCGCAGTAGCCAAAGAGCTTATCAAGCGCGACATCCTGGTGCTTTCTATGGGCTGCGGAAACGCCGCCATGCAGGTTGGAGGTCTCTGTTCACCACAAGCTGGAGAGATGGCCGGACCCGGCCTTAAAGCGCTTTGTGCGCAGCTTAATATTCCCCCTGTCCTCAGCTACAGAACCTGCACAGACACCGGCAGGCTTGCCGACCTGATCGCAGCTATTTCAAAGGAAATGGGCGGCGTCCCGGTCTCCAATCTTCCGGTTGCAGCGGTAGCGCCCGAATATATGGAGCAGAAGGCCACCATCGATGCCGTCTTTGCCCTTGCCTTCGGTCTGTATACTTACGTAAATCCTGTGCCCACGGTCACAGGTGCGCCGAACCTGGTTAAGCTGCTGACCGAGGATCTGCCCGGTATAACCGGCGGAATACTTAACGTGGAAAAAGACGCCGTTAAAGCCGTCGACGGCATAGCAGCGCATATCGAGGCAAAGCGCAAAAAGCTGGGAATATAGTTCAGCCTCATTGCGGGGGGACATAGCCCACCTCATACAAACACTTATTGTGTCTATAACTTTCCTATGTGGTACTTGCTGGACATAAGTCAAACCAGCGGCCGACCAATAACTTGGTAATAGCTCAAAGCATATTAACATGTGAACTAACATGTGAACGGCGAAGGGGATTCATCGTTGACAAGTTGGTCTGCTTTCAGTATGCTGGTATTAACATAATTCACTCCCCTCTGATAACAAAACACAGGTATACATCCGGCCAGAGTAGGTGATTGTGTGCTTTTAGTCAGGGTATTTATCCGGGAGGTATGGTAATAAGAAAACTCCGTGGAGAGTAAAAAGTCCCTGTCATAAATATGTGGTTGGAGGTACGTAAATGAGGTCACGGAAATTTGGAAACAGTCACCGGTTAACAGGCATTTTCAGGTTATGCTTGTGCCTTGTAGTGGTAGGGATCATCATTTTGGGGGCAGCAGAGCGTACCGCCGCGGCGTCTGCCGCAGTAAGCGCTCCGGTGATCAAGGCATTCAGCGCTGATCCCTTAATATTGCCGGATGGCGGTCATGCGGTGTATATGTTTGAGGTGTATGATTCCACGAAAATACAGGTGATTGAGGCCGGTGAGATCATCATTGAGTATAACGGCCCTCCTTTAACGACCAGCAAAGGGAAATCCAACGGGATGACGACCAATCAGATACGGACGGGCAACATGGATAAGTTCGATACCATCCTGAGAGCAAGCAACGCGGGTGGAACAAGGCAGAGCTCGGTAACGGTATTGTTTGCTACTAAGTCTCAGCCGAAGACTGATTCCCTGATCCCGCCGGTGTCTGATAATAATACTGGTAAAAAAAATAAATGGGGACTCCCGACTTCCGCGCCACGTACTTCAGCTCCGTCGACTGCATCAACTGCGTCTAACTGGCCCCCTCCATTTGCGGACTGCCCCAGCGGCTGCGACTACTGTCTGGAGCCTGATGAGGCGGCAGGCCGTGGGTTCACCCAGAAATGCCTGGAGCAGCCCTGCTACTACTCGCCTGATAAAACGCGATATTGGTATTGCTACGGCGAGATTAAAGGCTGGTGCTGCAAGGACGGCAAGGTCACCCCGGCCACTAAGGATCAGTGTGCCGAGGCGGGAGGCTCCTG
>JAPLHI010000178.1 GCA_026389695.1 Chloroflexota bacterium | reverse complement strand
ACAATATACGAAGCGTTGCATACCGCCGGCGGTGTGTTAATGTATGGTATTCCGGAATTCAGGCTTCCCAAGAAAATCGTGCAGTCTGAAGTAGATTATGTAAAATCTCTCGGTGTCGATGTTCAATTGGATTCTGTGATGGGGAAGCTGGCAACAGTGGATGAACTTCTCGAATCCGGCTATGATGCTGTTTTTTTAGGTACTGGAGCCGGCCTGCCCATGTTTCTCGATATACCCGGGGAGAACCTGAACGGGGTTTATTCTGCCAATGAATATCTGACCAGGGTTAACCTGATGAAGGCTTATCTCTTTCCTGAATATGATACGCCTATTAAGATAGGAAAAAAGGTTGCCGTGATAGGCGGTGGCAACGTAGCCATGGATTCAGCAAGATGCGCCCTCAGATTGGGGGCCGACATAGTCTATATTGTTTACAGGAGATCCCGTACCGAGATGCCCGCCCGCCATGAGGAAGCTGAAAATGCTGAGGAAGAGGGCATCGTCTTCAAGCTGCTAACCAATCCCAAACAGATCATAGGGGATGATAAAGGATGGGTTAAAGCCCTCGAATGCTATGAAATGGAGCTCGGGGAACCGGATGCCAGCGGAAGACGCCGGCCTATAGTAAAACAGGGCAGTGAATTTACCATCGATGTCGATGTGGTGGTTGTTGCGCTTGGCACAACACCCAACCCTCTAATTCCGTCTACTACCAAAGGCCTGGACATCACTAAACGCGGTACCGTAGTTGCGGATGAACAAACGGGTAAGACGGTAAAAGACAGGGTATGGGCTGGTGGTGACGTTGTAACAGGCGCCGCCACCGTCATAAGCGCCATGGGCGCTGGAAAAAGAGCAGCCGCGTCAATCGACGCTTTCTTAATGGGACAGCAAAAGTAATCCTGTCTATTGACATCGCAAATTTATTTCGTATATTATTATAAACAATTGAATATCGAAAAAGGCTTTGAACGGGAATAGTAAGCTTCTCAGCAAAGGCCACAGAGAGTCAGGAAAGGTGAGAGCTGACGCCGGAGAGGAAGTCGAATGGGCCCGGGAGCCGCAAACCGAAAGAAGTTATTTTCAAGTAGGCTTTGACGCAAGGATAGCGTTATCATAATCCAGGGTATCGCCGGAAAAGGCCGTGCCTGACAAAGATAGTTCTTCACTGAACTAATAAGGGTGGCACCGCGAAGCTAAAGCCTCTCGCCCCTTAGGCGAGAGGCTTAATTTTTTGGGAGGTAATGAATGATGCAAACGCGGATGTGGCCCTTGCGGGCCAAAGATCGGGTTTAATATCAGTCAATGTATTTAGTATCATAAAATTTTTACTAAGGAGAATATGATGAAAAAAGTTACCAAAATTATATTGCAGGAAAAAGATATGCCCACTTCCTGGTATAACATTTTACCGGACCTTCCCGAACCGCTACCCCCACTGCTTCATCCGGGTACACAGGAACCGACTATTCTACCACCTCCGCTATTCCCGGCCTCGCTAAATGAACAGGAGTTCAGTAAGGAACGGTATATTGAGATACCCGAAGAAATACAAGAGATGTATAAGATGTATCGCCCGACTCCGTTAATCCGTGCCTTTCGCCTGGAGCAGTTTCTTGGCACCCCTGCCAAAATATTTTACAAATATGAGGGAGTCAGCGCCGCCGGCAGTCACAAACTTAACACGGCAATTGCACAGGCCTATTACAACAAGAAAGCAGGTGTTAAACGCCTGGCCACTGAAACAGGAGCCGGTCAGTGGGGAAGCGCTCTGGCACTCGGCTGCCAATTCTTCGGGTTGGAATGCAAAGTTTATATGGTCAAGGTCAGCTACAACCAGAAGCCCTACCGCCGCATCATGATGGAGACCTGGGGAGCAACAGTTATCCCCAGCCCGAGCACCGAGACCAACATAGGCAGACAGATACTGGAAAAAGACCCCAATTCGCCCGGCAGCCTTGGCATCGCCATCAGCGAAGCAGTCGAAGATGCTTTCGGACGGGATGATACCTGCTACTCGCTGGGCAGCGTATTAAATCACGTAATTTTGCATCAGACTGTCATTGGACTTGAAACAAAGAAACAACTGGAAGTAGCCGATGTTGAGGCCGATATACTGGTAGGTTGCGTCGGGGGCGGGAGCAATTTTGGCGGCATGGCTGTCCCCTTTATGCCGGCAAAGATGAAGGGCAAGAAAATGCAGATCATCGCTGTAGAACCTACAGCCTGTCCGAGCATGACCAAGGGCCCCTTAGCCTGGGATTATGGGGATGTTGCCGGCATGGCGCCGATAGCCAAGATGTTCACCCTGGGGCACACATTTATTCCATCACCGAGTCATGCCGGTGGCCTGCGGTACCATGGCATGTCACCGCTTGTCTCCCATCTGCATAAGCTGGGCTTTATCGAAGCCAGGGCTGTAGATCAGAAGTCGACTTTTGAAAGCGCCATCAAGTTCGCCAGGACCGAGGGCATCATTCCGGCTCCTGAACCGTCACACGCTATCAAGGTCGTCATAGATGAAGCCCTCAAATGCAAAGAATCCGGTGAAAAGAAAACTATTGTCTTAGCTCTAAGTGGTCACGGTCATTTCGACCTTGGTTCCTATGAGCAGTTCTTAGCTGGCAAATTAGAGGCCGACACCTATTCGGAAGAAAAGGTGAAGCAGGCACTTGCTGAGCTGCCCAAGGTCAAGTACGCAGGATAATATACTCTAATCAATTATACTGGCAACAGGGATAGAGTCATTCAGTCATTCTATCCCTGTTTTCTTTATCTATAGTTAATAATGGGTTTTTGCCCGTGATTAACCTTTGTGCTACAATCCCGACACGATTCCTGATTTACTGCGAGGTTATTCATCATGAAAAGAATTGTAGTCATCAGTATGATACTTTGCTCTATATTACTGATATCTGCATGTCATATAGAAATATCGACATCACCTGTATCAACGACGGCGAAGGCATCTCCAACCAATGCACAAATTACACCGCTTGATCCGGGTTGGAAATCTCCGGCTCAGGCAGAAAATTCGCCTGTTCTGCCCAGTATATCCGACGTTGTTGAGAAAGCCTATTCATCGGTGGTCACCATCACCACCGAGCAACTGGTTAATGATATGTTCAGCAGACAGATAACACAGTCAGGCGCCGGCTCAGGCTGGATACTGGATAAAAAGGGAATCATCGTTACCAATAATCATGTGGTTGAGGAGGCAAGTAAAGTTGTACTTCAGTTTGCGGATGGGAGAACTTACGAAGGCACTTCAGCTAACATATTCCGCGACCCGCTTACTGATATGGCAATAATTAAAGTTGATTTACCAAACCTCCCCTCCTCATCAATTGGTGATTCTGCCAAACTCAGAGTTGGTGATTGGGTTGTGGCAATCGGCAATCCTTTGGGCAAGGGTATAAAAGCTAAGGAAGGGATTGTAAGCGGACTCAAAGTGACACTTTCTATGGATGAGGAAGAGTCGCTACCCGGGCAATAGTGGCGGGCCTCTCTTGAACATGAAGGGTGAAGTCATAGGAATCACCAGTGCCAAGATAGCAGAAGTCGGAGTTGAAGGAATGGGATATGCCATCAGCATAAATTCGGCCATACCGATTTTGCAGGAACTCATCAATAAAGGGTACGTTACTCGTCCATTCCTCGGTATTGAGCTATATACCGTAAATGACTACGTAGCCTATTATAATGGTCTGGGAGTAAATCGCGGCGCGGTTGTAACATTCGTACAACCCGGTAGCCCCGCAGCAAAAGCAGGTTTAAAAAGGTTGGATGTAATCATCAAATACCAGGGTAAGGATGTCAGCAACGCGCCTGATCTCTTACGCGCTCTGCGTAATTCCCAGATAGGGGAAGAGGTGAGTGTGACTTATGTTAGAGGTAAAAATACTCTCACAACCGCCGTACAGCTAATTCAAAGTCCGCCACCTGCAAGGTGAAAAGAATTAATGCAGAGCAGTATTTCCTGTAAATTTATCTTACGGAACCTGCTTTATTATAGACAGTGTTAGTTCCAGGTTCGAAATCTTAAATTTCTCTGAATATGCTGTGCTTTCCGGGGAACCACTGATAATATCGACGGTAAGTGTCTCCTGCTTTATATAATCTGAAAACTTGTCGAAAACCTTACCGAATTGTTCATCCCCATGGTAATACGTTATTATATGATCCGCTATTTCAAGGCCGGCTGAACGTCTCATAGTTTGCAGGCGGCGCACAATTTCCCTGGCCATACCTTCCAGAATCAATTCGTTTGTTAGCTCAGTTACAATGCCAACCTGGTAATCGCCTTCAGCAACAATAGACATTTTCTTATCTTCCGTTAACTCTGAAGTAGTACATCCGATTTCTTTTACGTTTAATTCATCAAGAATCTGGTTAGATAATCTGTTTAGCGCTTCACTCTCTCCTTTCGACCTTGTTTTAACAATTACTTTGGGTAGCGGTTGCCTGACTTTCATACCGCTTTTTGCCCTTGCAGACCTGCCCATACTGCAGACTTTCATCGCCAGTTCCGTCTCAGCAATAATATCTTTGTCGATTAAGCTGGTATCAGGCAGGGGGAACGATGCAAGATGAACGCTCTCTGTTGTATCTTTATCTACCAGGCGAACAAGGTTCTGATACATTTCCTCTGCGACGAAAGGGATGAAAGGAGCAAGCAACTTTGAGAGTGTAACCAGGGTCTGATAAAGAGTATTATATGCACTTATTTTATCGTCATCGTTCTGGCTCTTCCAGAATCTTCGCCTGCTCCTCCTCACGTACCAATTAGAGAGATCATTGACAAATGATTCAATTCTTCGACCGGCGGTAGTTGGGTCATAGTTGTTCAGTAGTTCATCAACATCGGCAACTAACTGATTCAGGCTGGAGATCAGCCATCTATCAAGCTCTGATGATGGTTTGACATTTTCTTTGTCGGGTATGAAATTATCTATGTTGGCATAAATCACAAAGAATGAATACGTATTCCACAATGTCATAAGAAAGTTACGCATCACCTCAACAACCATATCCACCGACAGACGTCGAACGTTTCCCGGAGGTGAGGCTGTCAACATGTACCACCTTAATGCATCGGCACCCGAAGAATCCAGAACGACCCAGGGGTCAACTACATTACCCCTTGCCTTGCTCATTTTTTCTCCCTGAGCATCGAGTATATGACCAAGACAAATAACGTTTTTATAACACGGCTGGTCGAAGATCAATGTAGACAATGCATGTAGGCTGTAGAACCAACCCCTGGTCTGATCCACAGCCTCGGAAATATAATCTGCCGGAAAGCTTTCTTTGAATCTTTCCCTATTTTCAAAAGGGTAATGCCACTGGGCAAAAGGCATGGAACCCGAATCAAACCAGCAGTCAATAACCTCTATCTGTCTTTCCATCCGGCCGTCACATTTAGGACAGCCATACTTGATTTCATCAACATAAGGGCGATGCAAATCTAATGTATCATTGAAGCCGCTTAAACCTGGTTTTGCCTGAATCTCTGCACGGCTGCCCAGACACTCATAATGTCCACATTTGGGGCAATTCCATATATTTAATGGCGTGCCCCAGTATCTTTCGCGTGAGAAGGCCCAATCTACGTTATTCCGCAACCAATCACCAAATCGTCCTTCCCTGATATGCTCAGGATACCAGTTAATTTGCTGGTTTCCGGAAATCATCTCATCTTTTTTGGCAGATGTGCGTATGTACCAGGTTTTCTTGGCATAATACAGAAGTGGCGCATCGCACCGCCAGCAAAAAGGATATGTATGTGTAATGGTACTGCTCTTTAGCAACAAATTCCTGGAATCCAGATCTTTCAGGACCTCCGGATCCGCATCTTTGACAAACTTGCCGGCAAAAGTGTAAGTTCCTGTAATTCTACCTGTTAGATCAACCTGCTGGACGAAATCCAGGTTTTTTTCTATACCAGCCTGGAAATCCATCTCGCCAAATGCCGGGGCTATATGAACAATCCCCGTTCCATCTTCCATCGAGACGAAATCAGTAACAATAACTTTATACGTAAGTCTTGCATCAGGTTTCTGTAATTCAAATTGTCCCTGCACGTCAGGTTTAGCCCGTTTTCTGTCCACATTATAGGTATGCGGATTATATAAAGGCTCATATAAAGAGCCTTCCAGTTCGCTTCCTTTATAAGATACTATTACCCTGCCATCTGTTAACCCAACCTGCTCCATTAAAGCCCGGGCAAATATAAGATACTCGTCCTTATACTCTATCAAGGAATAATCAGCATCCGGAGCGAGCGCTAAAGAC
>JAPLHI010000046.1 GCA_026389695.1 Chloroflexota bacterium | reverse complement strand
CAGACCTGAATATATTTCCAATGCAGCCATGCAGAAGTATCCGAAAATAAATAGCGAGTTTCGTGAAACTGAGCAAACCAATATATGTTTAGGCATGGAGGGTTTATCCGTGTTCCACCCTGACCGTTTTGTGGTAGATATTATTAGCATGATTCTGGGTGAAGGTATGAGCAGCAGGCTGTTTACAGAGGTAAGAGAAAAATTGGGGCTTGCCTACGATGTCCACAGCTATGCGGAGCACTTCAGAGATACGGGGGCGTTTGTCATACAGGCGGGAATTGATCCGAAACAATCCCGGAACGCATTATGTGCAATCCTGAGCCAATTAAAATCTATAACGGGTGGCGTAGCCGAAGCGGAATTGCGCAAAGCAAAGGAGATGGCAAAGGGAAGATTGCTGCTCAGCATGGAAAATAGCCGCAATATTGCCGGGTGGTATGGAGCGCAGGAGATGCTGACCGAAAAAATATTAACCGTTGATGAGGTTACGCAGACTGTCGAGAGCATCTCCCTTGACGATTTAAAACGTGTGGCGCAGGACATATTGGTGACTGAGAAACTGAACCTGGCAATAGTTGGCCCGCTAAAAAGCTCAGATTCGTTGAAGGATTCGTTAAAGATATAGGGTTAAAATAATTAAGGGCCACATACATGTGGCCCTTAATCGGATAATCGTTTAAATTTACTTTAGTATTCGGGCATAGGAGGCATTGGAGAGGTCCTTTCTTTCTCTGGGATATCGCATACCAGTGCTTCGGTGGTCAGGATCATGGTGGCGATGCTGGAGGCATTCTCCAGAGCAGTCCTGGTAACCTTCAAAGGATCAATGATCCCCCTTGCTACCATGTCTACGTATTCGCCGGTTAGGGCATCATAACCGACGCCTTTCTTACTGCGCTTAACTTTATCCACGACTACCGAGCCTTCCTGGCCGGCATTGATGGCGATCCAGCGCAATGGTTCTTCAACGGCCTTCTTGATAATCTCAACGCCGGTCCTCTCGTCACCTTCGGCCTTAACCTTATCCAGTACCGGGCTGATATTGAGTACGGCAACGCCGCCACCGGGAAGAATCCCTTCCTCAACGGCTGCCCTGGTGGCTGAAAGAGCGTCTTCAACCCTGTGCTTCTTCTCTTTGAGTTCGACTTCAGTGGCAGCACCGACTTTGATAACCGCTACACCGCCGGCCAGTTTGGCGAGGCGCTCCTGCAGCTTTTCCTTATCATAATCTGATGTGGTTTCATCGATCTGCGCTTTGATTTGTTTGATGCGGGCTTTGATGGATTCATCAGTGCCCTTTCCCTCGACAATGGTCGTATTATCTTTGTCCGCAACAACTTTCCTGGCGCGGCCGAGATCGGCGACTGTGGCTGAATCAAGCTTACAGCCGATTTCTTCGGAAATAACCTTGCCGCTGGTCAGCAGGGCAATGTCTTCAAGCATGGCCTTGCGCCTGTCGCCGAAGCCGGGAGCTTTAACTGCCAGACAATTGAGCGTGCCCCTGAGCTTGTTGACAACCAGTGTAGCCAGAGCTTCACCCTCGATATCTTCAGCGATAACGACCAGGTTCTTGGATATCTGCAGAACCTTTTCCAGCACGGGAAGCAGTTCCGATATGGCAGAGATTTTCTTGTCTGTAATAAGAATATAAGGATCTTCTATCTCGGTCTTCATCTGCTCGGCATTGGTGATGAAATAGGGGCTTATGTAGCCGCGGTCAAATTGCATGCCTTCAACATAATCTGTCTCAAATTGGAGCCCCTTGGATTCTTCTACAGTAATAACACCGTCTTTGCCGACCTTCTCCATGACCTCTGCGATCAGATTTCCAATCTCAGAATCTGCGGCCGATATGGTAGCAACCTGGGCCACCTGTTCCTTGGTGGTGACCGGCGTTGCCATCTTCTTCAGCTCACCAACCATATACTGCACGGCTTTTTCAATGCCGCGTTTGAGCGACATAGCATCTGCACCCGCAGCAATATTCTTGAATCCCTCGGTTACTATAGCCTGGGCGAGAACAGTAGCAGTAGTGGTGCCGTCTCCGCACTTATCATTGGTCTTGGATGACGCTTCCTTGACGAGCTGTGCCCCCATATTTTCAAAGGGATCGGGCAGCTCGATGTCCTTGGCGATGGTTACACCATCGTTGATCACGCTGGGCGGTCCGAATTTCTTATCCAGCGCTACGGGACGACCGCGCGGACCCAGCGTTACCTTAACTGCATTGGTCAAGGCATGGCCAGCACCTTACCTTCTTGCGGTTTTTCCTTTGCAGTATCGGGTATATAAATACCACTTTTCGTCTTTTCCTCTTTCTCAAGAGGCTTAACAACTACCCTGTCACCCAAAGGTTGAATTTTTACTGCCATGCTTACCTCCTTAAAAAGTTAGCAATCTCTTTTAGAGACTGCTAAATATGGTAGCACAAAAAATTATCAATGTAAAGAGGTGACTGCTAAAAATTCAATCTAATGCAGAGGGAATTAGAAGTTGTAGCCCGCCTTTTTATAATTGTCCATAGCCCTGTCGTTAAGCCCGGACTTATCAGCGAGCTCGGCAGCATGGCTCCATTTGCCTTCAGATTCGTATTCGCTGAGTTTCTCTTCCAATGAGGCTGTTTCTCCAGAAGTTTCCATGACACAAGCAGAAAACCGGGATACTGCCCGTCTCACCGTTGCTCCACATTGGGGGCATTCAGTAAGGGGCTCGTCTTTAATGTTTTGTATTACGTCAAAACCCCTTGAGCAATGACTGCACCCCTTTTCTACTGACCTGTATTCATAAATTGGCATATTATTGTTCTAATTAATATTAATTCGATGTATTAATTTTGCCATTAGACAAGCGGGAATGTCTAATTCGTGTTTGTGTAGATGCATATTGAAAATATACACGTTAGCGTGTAATATTATATTATGAAAGAGGGCCGGCTGAAGAAAAACTGGAACGCTTTGCACATTAAAGCTTTGAGAAAACATATGAAGCTTACCCAGGTTGAAATGGCGGAACAGTTGGGGACAAGGCAGCAAACTATCAGTGAATGGGAACAAGGGCAATACGAGCCCAGAGGAGCTTCTGCCAAGTTGCTTTCCATCATTGCCGATCGGTCTAATTTTAAATACGAAGCCAAGCCTTAATAAGCGCGAATCAGAATCCTACAGGTATTTTTATACTGGGTTTTACACGTTATAGTGCAGGATGGGTAAAAGTATTAAAGAAAAAGATATTTCCGGCCTCTGGGAGTTTCAGCCCATTCATGTAATGGAGGCTGATACCGGAGCCAGAGTGCAGGTATTATACCCTGGTAGAGGCAGCACCAGGCCAGGCTGTGATTTTCAGGACGCGGTCTTATTGATCGATGATGAAAAAGTATATGGAGATGTTGAGATACATGTTACATCCGATCTCTGGCATTGCCACGGGCATCATCGTGATCCAGTCTATAATAATATAGTTCTGCATGTTGCCATGTGGCAAAGGGGTGGATTACCAGCCATCGTGCAAAATGGCAATGTGATTCCCACTGTCATTTTGAGTCAATATCTATCCGGATATGTTGTGCATAATCCAAATTCAATCAAGCAAACGCAATATGGCTGCAGTTATATCGATAAGCAATCCAGCAGGGGGACCTTATATAAAATATTGCACGAAGCCGGTTCCGAAAGGTTTAAACAAAAAGTCAATAAATTCAAAGTGGAATTACAAAGAGAAGACCACCAGCAGGTGCTCTACAGGTATATTGCCAGAGCGCTGGGATATGCGCGGAATACAACTCCTTTTGAGGCGCTTTCGCAAAAGCTTCCAATTAAATTTATCACGCGTAACTTGCAGGAAAACATAATTTCCTTGCAGGCTTATTTGTTTGGCGTATCGGGCTTACTGCCATCACAAAGGAATGGGAATTCTTATTATTTTATAGATGAAGAGACCAGTACGTTGGAACATGAATGGAGTGCACGTATAGCTATGTTGCAACAGCTTCAGGAGTGGGATTGGTGTTTTCATGGTACGCGACCCGAAAATCATCCTGCCAGAAGGCTGGCGGCATTGAGTTTTCTATTAGAGAGATACAGTCGCCAGGGACTAGTTCCGGGGCTACTAGAATTACTTGAGGAAGCTCCGCCCGGTAGCGAAAGCAACTGGATTGAAAAAGGACTGATTATCGAAGGCACCGGGTACTGGGGTAATCATTATGATTTCTGTGTGTGCCGTGAGAAATGCAGCGCGCTCCTGGGAAAAGGTAAAGCTGCTGAAATAGTAGTTAATGTGATCCTGCCTTATTTTATATCCTTGGCGCTTGTGAATCAGGACGTAGGATTAATCTGCAAAGCTATAGATATATACAATGACTATCATGCTCTGCCGGAAAATGACATAACCCGGTATATGAAATCCATGCTGTTACCCATCCGGGCGCAAAGATTAACGGCCTGCGAGCAACAGGGTTTGCTTCACATTTACCATTCACATTGCCGCCAGAAGGATTGCAGGCAGTGTCCCGTATTTAAGTTCCCAGAGCGAGACCGGGGATAACGTCCAGGTTATCACCGTTGATGTCGCCTGACATTAAATGGTAATAAGCGCACGATGCTATCATGGCGGCGTTGTCCGTGCAGAGGACAGGTGGTGGAATGAGGACCGGAATAGTTGAGTCAGCCAGAAAACGATTTCGTAAAGCGCTGTTGGCTGCCACCCCCCCCGCAAGCAGGATCTGCTTCACCTGCAATCTGAGTGCAGCTTGAATAGTCTTGATAACCAGCACATCCACAATAGCATCCTGGAAGGCTGCGGCTGCCTCTTTTATCCATGCAGGGTCAGGGGATCCTTTACCCTCTACCAGGTGAAGCAGGGCTGTTTTAACTCCGCTGAAGCTGAAATCATCGTTTTCTTTGAGCCAGGCACGCGGCAGTGTCAGCGACGTCGATATACCCTGTGTAGCTTTTTGTATTGAAGGGCCTCCCGGGTAAGGCAGGCCGAGTATCCTGGCTCCCTTATCAAACGCCTCCCCCGCGGCATCATCCCTCGTGTTCCCCAGCTTGCGGAATTTGCCGTGGTCATCCATCAGGATCATGTCGCTGTGACCGCCGGAAACTACGAGGCAGAGGCAGGGTAATTCAGGTTTAGAGGTACTGAGCCAGTTGGCGTAGATGTGACCTTCGAGGTGATTGATGCCTACGAGGGGCAGGTGATTTGTCATTGCCAGGGCCTTGGCGAAATTGACTCCCACTATTAATGAACCTGCCAGACCCGGTCCTTTGGTGACTGCTAAAGCATCCATCTCGCTAAGGCTCATTTTCGCTTCTTTCAAGGCTTGTTCCATTACAGGTACGATGGTGAGCATATGCTGACGCGAGGCTACCTCGGGCACAATACCACCGTAGCGGGCATGGATTTCAACTTGTGATGCTATAATGTTGGAATGTATAATGCAGCCGTCCTCAACGATTGAGGCTGCTGTTTCATCACAGGATGTTTCTATAGCCAGTATGCGCATTGCCTGGATTATAGCATAAAGATTTATGCTAACTTTAAATTGAAGTTTTATATTCCTATTGCTATACTAAAGACCCATCCTTTATATCTTATTAAAACGAGGATTTTTGCATGGATATTACATGGTTAGGACATTCGTGTTTTCGCATTAAAGGTAAAGAAGCCGTATTAGTCACCGATCCCTGCCCGCCGGAAACAGGTTATACACTGGGCAAAATTCAGGCAGGCATCGTTATGGTAAGTCACCTGCATCCAGGCCATTCAGCCGTCGACGTAATTCAGGGGGATTGCAGGGTGATAAAAGGACCGGGTGAATATGAGGTCAAGGATACTTATGTCACCGGTATTGCCACCTTTCATGATGATGCAAAGGGAAAGAAGTCAGGTAAGAATACAATTTACGTAATTGAGATTGACGGTGTCACCCTTTGTCATCTGGGAGATTTGGGTCATGCTCTTTCGCCCGAGATGATCGGTGAACTGGGTAATATCAACGTACTTTTTATACCCGTAGGCGCGCATTCCACCATTAGCGCGTCCGTAGCGGCGGACCTGGTGAGGAATATGAACCCGGGATTTGTTATCCCCATGCATTATAAGACCGCCGATGAAAAGGCCGACCTGGATTTTCCCGAAAAATTTCTCAAAGAAGTTGGCATAAAAGAGGCCGCAACACAGGCAAAATTGGTGGTTACCAGGACCAACATCCCTTCTGCCACACAAATAGTTGTCTTAGACTATCCGCATTAATGGCGTATTGACACGGCAGGTATCGTGCCGTAGAATTGCCTTTTATGAGCTCAGCTAAACGTGTTTTTGAATTGCATCAGATTGAGCTGGCAATTCAAATCAAGCTTAAATCACTCGATGATTTAAACCGCCAGCTCAGCCATAACGACGCCTATGAAAAAGCTAAATCCGAGCTTGCCGATGCTACCAGGAGCCAGGCAGAGCTTGAAAAGCAATATAAAGAGTTGGACTGGGAGGCCGAGGACATACGCAAGAACCTTGTACCTATTAACGATAAACTTTACAGCGGTAAAATCAAGAATCCCAAGGAATTGGTCGGCTATGAGCAGGAAGCCGAGATGCTGAAGGTCAGGCTGGGTAAAAAAGATGATGTGCTGCTGGACTTGATGGAAAAAATTGAAGCGGGCAAGAGCGGCTTAAAGCTATTGCGTGAACAATTTACCGCGGCGGAACAATTATGGCAGAAAGAACAGCAAGATCTCAAAGGGAAAATAGAGTCACTAAAAAACGAATTATCGGATCTGGAGAGGAAGCGAGAAGAGGCGCTGGCGGCCGTTGATAAAGATGC
>JAPLHI010000202.1 GCA_026389695.1 Chloroflexota bacterium | reverse complement strand
TCTGTTGTAGTTCCGGCAATAATATTGCTGCCTAATTCAATTGTTTCCATACGTTCCGTATTATCTCTTAACGTAACACACGGAACATTTAAAATACACGACTCCTCCTGGACACCGCCTGAATCTGTCAAGACTAGCTTTGCATTGGATTCAAGTACAAGAAACTCGAGAAAGTCGACAGGATCTATTAGGTTTATCTCGGAAGCATCAAGCCCAAATTGCGACATCATTTTCCGAGAACGGGGATGAATCGGGTAAACCACAGGGATGTTGAATTTTTTTGTTAGACTTTGGAGTCCTTTTAATATTGAATCAAACCTGGCACGCACATCGACATTTTCCTGCCTGTGCAGCGTTACCAAAAAATACTTCTCTGGTTGAAGATTAAGCTCTGATAATATTTTGGTTTTCAATTTGGCAAGAGAAAGATTTTGTTGCAATGCATCTACTATGGTATTTCCCGTTATGAATATATTTTTATCGGGGATCCCTTCACCAAGCAGAATCTGGCGTGCATTTGAAGTGGGAGCAAATAAATAGTCCGCACAGTGGTCAGCGAGAATCCGGTTGATTTCTTCGGGCATACTTCTATCGTAGCTTCTTAAGCCAGCTTCCACATGTCCGACCTTGATACCTAATTTACAGGCACATAAAGCACCTGCAAATACTGAATTTGTATCTCCTTCCACAAGCACAATGTCTGGTTTTTCTTCAATCAGTACGCGCTCTGCTCCCTCTAAAATTTTGCCCGTTTGGATGCCGTGAGTACTGGAACCAACATCAAGATTGTACCTGGCTTCAGGTAAATGCAATTGTTCAAAAAACACTTTATCTAATTTATATGTGTAGTGTTGACCTGTATGCAGAATAAAAAACTCGGTTCCGCTTTTTTCCAAAGCTCGAACGATGGGTGCCATTTTAATAATTTCAGGACGTGTACCAAGGATAACGGCTGTTTTCAATGAAAAACCACCCAATAGCTATTAAGAAAATACATATATGACTATACTAAGCCCTTAGTCTGACTCGATGCCAAAAAACGCGAAAAAAAACTGAGAGGCCGTGTGAAATTGGGTTAAGAGTAGAACCCTGGTCATGATATATACATGAAACTGGCACTTCTGTAATTCTTGCCCCCATTTTTCTGGCTTGAATCAAAACTTCGACGCTATATCCAAAACTATTATCCGTGATATCAACTGATTCTATTATTATTTTATTATGCGCCCTGAAACTACATTGTGAATCAGAAAACTTTACTTTTGAACCGAAATTAACGCAAGAGGTGATAGCATCAATTCCAAATTTACGATAAGCTCGAATTTCGGCCTGTTTCAAAAAGCGAGAACCAACAACCATGTCTGCTTCATTATCAAGGATAGGTTTCAAAAGGACTGGAATTTCATCAGGATTATGTTGCGCATCGCCATCAAGTGTAACGAGTATATCAGCGTTGGTTTTCTTGGCAAATTCAAAGGCTTCCATTGTACCTGCCCCCGCTCCCCTCTGATTTTTATGTCTGATGATATCGGCACCGGCGGCCGTTGCAATTTCAACTGTTCTATCTGTTGATCCATCGTCGACAACCACTACGTGATCAACATATTTGCGTGTCTTGTTGATTACTTCCCCGATGAATTTTTCTTCATTAAAACATGGAATTACAGCAATTATGTATGGGCTATTTTTATTATTCAAGGTCATGATCGTAGTCTTTTAGAATATATATCCTTTGTGGAGAGGATTTTATATTATAGAAAAAAAACTAAATAAGAAGCAAAAAATGGTATCCGCCTGCCAAATATTTAGGCATCATCATACCCATGTGGATGCTGATTTTGCCATAACCAGGCGCTTTCGATTAAGCTCTCTATTTTGGGGAATGAGGGTTTCCAATGCAGTTCTGATACAGCCAGTCTGGCAGTAGAAATAACCTTACCGGGGTCTCCAGGGCGCCTGGGGCATATTTTAACCGGTATGGATTTACCTGTAATCTTTCTTGCAGCTTCGACAACCTGCATCACGGAGTATCCATCTCCATTTCCAAGGTTAAATATGTTGTATCCTTTATTCGTTTGTAAATAATGTAACGCTTTTATATGTGCGTCTGCGATGTCGGCGACGTGAATAAAATCCCTGATGCAAGTGCCATCATCGGTATCATAGTCATTGCCAAATACAGGTAAATACTCCTGGTTTCCTATAGCAACATTGATAATGGCTGCTACAAGCGTTGATGCGGGCTTGTGGTCTTCTCCAAGATGTGCGCTGGCGCCGGCAACGTTAAAATAACGCAGGCAGATCGAATTAAGAGATTTAGTCCTGTTAAACCAATAAAGTATTTTTTCAAACATCAGTTTTGTTTCGCCATACGGATTGATAGGGTTGGTAGGTGTTCCTTCAGAAACAGGTATTTCAACGGGTTCTCCATACACAGCGGCGGAAGATGAAAAGATAAATGTGTCAACATTATTCTTTAGCATGCAATCCAGTAAATTGATTCCACAGGAGACATTATTGTAAAAGAAGCGGTATGGATCTATAAAAGAGCGCTCAACCTCTGTATCTGCTGCCAGGTGCATCACCGCATCAATTTTATAATTCTGAAAAAGGTTGTTTATCCTGGATTGGTCGCCGATATCCGCTTCGATAAAAATTGCGTCTTGGTGGACTGCTGAGCGATGGCCTCTGCTCAGATTATCAAGCGCAATAACCTGGCAGCTGGAGTTGATCAGCTTTTCAGTTAATATGCTGCCAATATATCCGGCAGCGCCGGTAACTAATATCATAGGTCGATGTTATTTAACTGCAAGAATCCATATTATTTAACGGTCAATGATTTAGCAAGGTTACGTGGTTTATCAGGATCGTAACCGCGTTGGATTGTTAGCTGATATGCCAGCAGCTGCAAAGGAACGACAGCTACTATCGGGTATAATAATTCATGCACTTTGGGAATGCGGATCCAGTAATCGTAGATTTCATTATTATTATCTGAGACTGCTATGATTCGTGCCCCTCTGGCCTTGGCCTCAATGGCGTTACTCAGTGTATCACTGTATGTATAATCGGCAGGACATATAACCAACACAGGTATGCCATCCTGTATAAGTGAAAGCGTACCATGTTTAAGTTCACCTGCGGGCATACCTTCGGCGTGTATATATGATATTTCTTTTAATTTGAGCGCGCCTTCAGAAGCAATAGCAAAATTGATAGCTCGGGCAATATAGTAGAAATCGTTAGCATTTTTAAAGTCATCTGCAATTCTTGCAATTATATCTGTATTCCAGTCTATAACTTTAGCAACCTGTTTGCTGACCTGGCAGATGTTATCAACCGCCATATCGAAGGAATGGACCATGGAGAAGGATAGAAGGTAAAAAATGGCGACTTGATTAAGAAACGATTTTGTTGCTGCCACACCTATTTCCGGGCCACAATTCAGGTAAATAACATGATGGCTCAATTCACCCAGCATCGATTGTGGCCTGTTAATGATAGAAACAATTTTTGCTCCTGCTTGCCTAGCCAGCTTGACGCCATCAATGACATCCAGTGTCTCACCACTCTGTGATATAGCAAGCACAAGAGTATTTTTACTGACAGAGTCAGCAAAGTATTGAAATTCTGAGGCCATAACAACCTCGCAGAATATTTTTCCAACACTGGAGAAAAGATACCTGCCAACCAGTGCGGCATACCGTGATGTGCCACAGGCAGTAACGATTACCTGGTCTGCTCTGAGAATGTCCAGCGCAATTCTGGTGAATGTTTCCTTGTCCTGCATCGTAGCTGCTATCAGAGCCTTCGGCTGCTCCATAATTTCCTTGAGCATGAAATAGTCGAATTCACCCTTATCGCTATCCGTCCATGTCATGTCCGGTTTAATGAACTGTTTTTCTATTTCCATGCCCGTCGCGTCATAGAATGTGGCTTTCTCTGCAGTAATGGC
>JAPLHI010000130.1 GCA_026389695.1 Chloroflexota bacterium | reverse complement strand
CTCATCTTCATCGCAGACCTCGAAGTTTTTGCCCAGCCCGGGTATTCCCTCCGCCCGCAATATACGCAGGCATACTGAATGAAACGTACCCACGGAAAGGGACGAGGACATAACACCGAGGAGATGATCCA
Source organism: Chloroflexota bacterium (assembly GCA_026389695.1). Classification (GTDB taxonomy): domain Bacteria; phylum Chloroflexota; class Dehalococcoidia; order GIF9; family UBA5629; genus JAQUQM01. The sequence goes on along the minus strand of JAPLHI010000130.1, from coordinate 11,775 downwards.
GCCTTCTTTTCATTTCCTCAGCGGCTTTTTTGGAAAATGTAACAGCAAGGATGTGGTGGGGATTGATTTCTGCTTCTTTAACCAGAAAAGCTATACGGTGGGTGATGACGCGTGTTTTGCCGCTGCCTGGCCCGGCGAGAACGAGGAGCGGGCCTTCAACAATCTGCACAGCTTCCTGCTGCGCCGGGTTGAGACCGTCCAGCAGATCCATTAAAGTCTAATTTTACCTGTTTTTCGAAGGGCTGTTATATCTTTTCCAGCGGCGCCATACTGAGCAGGAGCTTCTTTACTCCCACTCCCTCGAAGGCAACGATAACCTCTTTATCCGGGCCTGTCGGCTTGATGCCGATAACCTGGCCGTCTCCAAACCTGTTATGGCGCACGCGGTCACCCGGGTTAAGTTCGATCATCTCCCTGGGCTGAGCAGCCTGTGCTTTCTTAGCCAGCAAAGCTGCTATTGAGATGCCTTCGTCTTCATCATGCTGCCGTCTGCCATACCTTTCAGAGGATCTCCCCTGGGGCTCCATGGTGCCGGTAAGCCCTTTGTGTTCCACCAGATGTTCGGGTATATCGCCGAGGAACCTTGATGGGATGCTTTCCGCGCTGCTGCCGAAAATGCTGCGCCGGGCGGTGTGCAGCAGGTAAATGTGCTTCTCAGCGCGTGTGATGCCCACGTAGCAGAGGCGGCGCTCCTCTTCAAGCTCGTCCCCGCCTTCTTCCATTGACCTCCGGTGGGGCAGCAAGCCCTCCTCCATGCCCACGATGAATACAACGGGAAACTCCAGCCCCTTCGCCTGATGCAGGGTAATCAAGGTCGTGGTGTCGTCCTGGTTCTCAATCTCGTCGGCATCTGATACTAGGCTGACCTGCTCGAGGAAAGACGCCAGCCCCTCGCCCGGGGCCAGGTCATCAAAATCCAGCGCCACGGTGCGCAGTTCCAGGATATTCTCCCAGCGTTCTACTCCATCATCCTCTTCCCTGATATGCTGCCGGTAGTCTGATCTCTCCAGCAGTGCATCCATCATCTCGACCAGCCGCAATTGCTGGCTTTCCACGATAAGGTCCATGAGCATTCTGTAGAAACCTGCTATAGCAGCCCGGATTCTTGTGGTGAAATTCGGTCCCTTCCCCTCGCTGACCTCCTTCATGGCCGCGAATAAAGAGTGGTTATTATCCCGGGCCAAGTTGGTGAGGTCGGAGAGGGTACGCTGGCCGATGCCGCGCCCGGGCACTTTAATAATGCGGGCAAGGCTGATATTATCGAAAGGATTCTGGATTACCCTTAAATAAGCGATAACGTCCTTAATCTCGCGTCTCTGGTAAAACCTGGTGCCTCCCACCAGCTTATATTTCAACCCGTAGCGCATGAAGGCCTCTTCAAGGGCGCGTGACTGAGCATTGGTACGGTACATCACCACGCAGTCTCCGGGCTTGATACCGTCATTGCCGGACAGTTTCAGAATTTCATTAACCACAAACTGAGCCTCGTCCTGCTCGTTATAGGTTTTAACCATGAAGATAGGCGTTCCATCCTGGTTCTTGGTCCAGAGCTTCTTGGGCTTGCGCTTGGAATTAAGCGAAATAATTCCTGAAGCTGCCTCCAATATATTCTGCGTGGAACGATAATTCTGTTCAAGGACAATTAAGGCGGCGTCGGGGTAGTCCTTTTCAAAGCTCAAAATATTACGGATATCGGCAAAACGCCAGGAATAGATGGATTGATCGGGATCCCCTACTACACAGACGTTACGGTGCTTGCCGCCCAGCATGCGGATGAGCTTGTACTGCGTGATATTGGTATCCTGGAACTCGTCCACGAGTAAATGCATGTAGCGGGATTGGTATTTCTCCAGGATATCAGGGTGCTTTTCAAAAAGGTGGACCACCTTCATCAATAGATCGTCGAAGTCAACCGCGTTGCTCTGCTCGAGCTGCTCCTGGTAGCGTCCGTAAACGCGGGCAACTACCTCCTCCCAGTAGCTTCCCGACTCGCTGGCGAACCCGGCGGAAGTCAGGTGCTGGCTCTTGGCATGGCTGATGGCGTTCCTGATTTTTTGGGGATTGTATTGTTTGGGATCGAGGTCAAGGTCCTGCAGGCACTGCTTGATCAGGCTGAGCTGGTCTTCTTCATCATAGATCACGAAATTGGTGTCCAGACCTACGGGTTTGCCGTCCTGGCGCAGGATGCGGGCGCAGATAGCGTGGAAGGTGCCCACAGTGAGGGATTCCGCGACCTGCCCCAGCAGCTTCTCCAGTCGCTCCTTCATCTCGCGTGCGGGCTTATTGGTGAAGGTGACTGCCATGATCCTGCGCGGGCTGGCACCGCAGGTTTTAACCAGGTAGGCGATGCGGTGTGTTATAACCCGTGTCTTGCCGCTGCCGGGGCCGGCAAGAATGAGCAGCGGCCCCTCTATATGCTTAACGGCTTCTTTTTGCGCCGGATTCAGGCCTGAAAGAACGTCCATAGTTTATTTTGAGGTCTTCTCCCATTTGAGCTCGATCTGGTTGGACTCCACTCCCGTGAACGATATGCCGTCAGCCCCGCTGGTAATCACGGCGCCGGAAGGCATCAGCTTGATAGTAGTCTTGCCGCCGGACTGGCTGACCATCACCTTATTGGCACCCGTCTTGAGTACGATATTCACGTTCTGCGAAGGCAGGCCGGTCACAGGTTTGCCTTCAATGGAGACTGAACCTATACTGGCGCCTTCCAGGTAGACATCGGCGCCGCTTGCACTGCTGCAGCCCGCAGAGAGCAGGGGCAGAAAGGCTAAAGCTAATAAAGCCATAAATGCATAACTTGGCGCAAATTTCATATAAAGTTACCTCCTCTACATGGAAAAAGGATATTTGGCCGGTTAGATACGACGGGGATGCTCATGCAGTTGCAACCTCATTATATCATCGTATTGAATTAAGCTTCAAAGCGATCATAAAGCATATAACAAATATCACCGGAAACGCGGATTAACGAATTATTGACAAAATTATTGCCCGCGCATACTATTGCTTTATATTTGCGTTCCCGTATAAATTTATCAGCTTTTAGATAATGAAGGGAGGTAAGGATGAAGAAGTTATCGCTCGCCCTGGTTATTTTAATTGCCGCGTTACTTATCGGATGTTATGCGCCACCTTTCGAAATGCCACATATGCCCTATATGGGATGGTTCTCCGGACCGTTTGCATTTGTAGGCTGGTTGATCGGTCTGGCGCTCTACTTCCTCCCCACTATCATCGCCATAGTCAGGAAAAAGAGCAACCTGCTGCTTATATTACTGCTGAATATATTTCTGGGCTGGACTTTAGTGGGCTGGATCATTGCGCTGGTGCTGGCTGTTATTTAGCCTGCATAGAGAGGGGTCAGGTTGCGCAGGTCTGATAAAGAGATAACTGACAGGGCGGAGATCGAGGATATACTCAACCGCGCGGTAGTCTGCCATCTGGGGCTGTGTGATAACGGCATACCCTATGTTGTGCCGGTAAACTACGGATATGCTGACGGGTGCCTCTACATACACTCGGCAAAAGAGGGCAGGAAGATAGATATACTGCGTAATAATAGCAACGTGAGCTTCACCATATACACCGACGAGAATCTGTTCAGGTCGGAAATGGCCTGTAACTGGACGATGAAGTACAGTAGCGTGATGGGGACGGGACGCGCGTCATTGATAGAAGGTCGGACGGAAAAAGAAGAAGCGCTGCGCTGTATAATGCAGCATTATACGGAAACCAATTTGGACTTTAATCCTGCGAAGGTCGATAAGGTCGTAATAATCAAAATAGAAATCGATACATTAACGGGAAAGAAGTCCGGCTGATTAAACTTTGGATTTATCCTGGTAAACCGGCTTCGGCAACTCGCTTTGGAAAGTATCAACGCAGCACTTGTTTCTGCCGGCATGCTTGCACCGGTACATCAGTTGATCTATGCGGCGCATGACGCTTTTCTCGCGATCATCAGGCCTGGCAAAGGTACCGCCGATCGATATGGTAACCCTGACCAAATTTGATTCCAGCGGCAGGGCAGCATTTTGCACCAGCATCCTCAGCCTATCGGCGAAATGATAGAGCTTTTCGCTGTCCACGTTAGTTATAATCAGCAGAAATTCTTCGCCGCCCCACCTGAAGATGAAATCGAACGACCTCATATTACTTAAAATTGTCTGCGCCACCATTTTCAATACCTCGTCCCCGGCCTCATGCCCGTAGGTATCGTTGACGGTTTTAAAATGGTCGATATCTGCGAAGAGGACACCGAATGTCCAACCGTACCTTTTCAGCTCGGCAAGATTGTTTTGCAGGCTCATATCTGCATAGCGTCGATTGCCCACTCCCGTCAAGGCGTCTATGAGAGCCATTTTTTCCAGGTCGGCAGCCCGTTCCTTCACCGCCAGAACTGAGGAATTATCGTTGAAACTTTGAATGCCACCCCGGACTGTGCCCCTGGAATCGTGTATGGAGTTCACTTTCATAATCACAGGAAGCCTGTATCCATCCTTATGGCGCAGGTAAACGCTTGCTTCCCGGCTGCTCCCATCCTTCATCGTGGCGCGCAGCGGGCATCCTGATTTGCACAGTGCCTTACCGTTCTCATCCACATGGACCAGGATGTTATCGAAGCAGCCCTTGCCCAGCACTTCTTCACTTGTGTAGCCGGTGATTTTCTCCGCTGCCTTGTTCCAGAAAGGTATGATCCTCTTTTTGTCCACGAAATAGACGCCGTCATATAGATTATCCAGCAGCTCTTTAAAAAACCCATCTTTCATGTGTTTTGAAAACCCATCCCTTCCAAGGATTAAAGTAATCGCCGGCCACAATTTTGCGCTCAAATTCTATTGAGTTTTCGGCGCCGGAGAAACACAAGTTTTAGCTGATGTATTCAGATGTGGGAATTAAGCCAGGCTTGCAGATCGGCGAAGACCATACCACGCTCAGGCTCATTAAATATTTCATGGTAGAGCCCTTCGTAGATTTTGAAAGTCTTATCCTTTGAGCCGGCCTTTTCATAGAGCATTTTGCCGCCATCGGGATTGACCAGCTTATCAGCGGAACCCTGCATGATTAGCATGGGTAATGTAAGTGAAGCCATCTGGGATTCAAGTTTTGCCATGGTACCGAACAGCTCGGCACCCAGCCGCGCGGTGATCTTGCCACGGTAGACCAGCGGGTCGTTATCATAAGCTTCTACCACCGATTTGTCCTTGCTCAGGTGCGCGGAATCAAGTTCGGCAATGCCCATTTTAGGCTGAATCGCAGATACTGCCTTTGCCATCTTGATCATGGCAGGTGTAAAGCTTTCACCCGGTTTCAGGCTGGGAGCAGATACAATGAGGCCTTTCAGTTCGTCCTGGTGCTGCACAGCATACGCAGTGGCAATCAGCCCGCCCATGCTGTGTCCGAGCAGGAATATTTTTAGATCGGGATTATCCCTGCGCACCATGTCGAAGAATGTTTTTAAATCATCCAGATAGGTGGCAAACCTGTCAATATATACCCGTGTGCCCTCGGATTTACCATGGCCCTGGTGATCGAGTCCGTAAACAGCAAAGCCCCTGGGTACACAGAAGTTTACCAGATTGTGATAACGCGAAATGTGTTCACCCAGGCCGTGGGATACCAGTAAGATAGCTGTTGGTTTACCCTCGGGCAGCCAGGCCCTCCAGTAGAGATTGAAATTATCCCTGCCCTTAAATTTGCCCTCGTTCTGCTCCATTTTACCTCTCCCTTTGTGCAATACTTACGCGGACATGCCCGCAGGCAAATAAGTTGCGACAATTGACGGACGGGCTAAGAGATTTTAACAACTCCGCTGATGAATATCAAGAGTAATTATCCCGTGGCGGAGAAATTTTTTAAAAAATTGAATACTTAAAATGTTCATGCAGATAGATGCGGCAACAATATACGGAAATGAGGCAGACCCGGGACCTTTCTTCAATGGCATAAGCCTGTTCCAGTAGATTCAGGCTCAAAGCCCAGAGCTTTTATTTTCCGTATGAAAAACCGTATAATTCTCCCTCGGGTTTTTTAACATGCTCAAAGCTGTTCTTTTTGACGTTGATAACACGCTTATCTTTTTTGATGAAGTGAAGTTCATCAAGTCCTACATCCCGCTGGTTGCCAGGCGATTCGCGGATTTAATACCGGGTGATAAATTCGGCGAGAAGCTGCTCTCCGCCACCATGGAGATGCACAGGAATGACGGAAGCATGACCAACAGGGAGCGGTTCCTCAACTTTTTCTGCCAGGGCATCGAGCAATACCGCGACGAGGTCTGGCGGCGCTTTGAGAAGTTCTACGATGAGGAGTTTGACAGCCTCAGGGATGTCGTGGCGGTTCACAATGATAACCGCAGTATATTCCTGGCTTTGAAAGAAAAAAATCTGAAAATAGTCATAGCCACCAATCCCATCTGGCCGCTCAGCGCTCAAATGATCCGGTTGTCCTGGGCGGGAATCGGCGATATCGGCTTTGACCTGGTTACCCATATAGACAACATGACCTTCTGTAAGCCTCAGATCGGCTACTACCGCGAAATCCTCAGTATGACCGGGGAAAAACCCGAGGACTGCCTGATGGTGGGCGATGACCCGGCTAACGATATGGTGGTTGCCACCATAGGGATGAAAACATATCTCAGCATCGATAGCCTGGATCATGTGGAATCGCCCCTTGAGCTCAGCAAACACATGGTTGGCCGCAATTCGGACGGCATACCGCCCGCAGACTTCAGGGGACCGCTGGTAAAGCTGCCTGAGGCAGTTAATATGCTTCTGCAGGGCAAGCACTCGAACTGATGCGCTGATCCATCGCTTAACCATTAAATCTATCGTATAAGTGATTGTCAGACAGTATAAATTGGAGTATATTGTCCCCGGTTTGCACATATAAACTAATTCATCAGGGCAGTAAGGAGGCGAGATGGTTGAAGATTATGCTGAGAAAAGCTTCTGGCTGGGAAACTCGGGGCCGTATCAGGAAGGTCCGCCGCTCCAGGGAGATCTGAAATGTGATGTAGCAGTGATCGGAGGTGGATTTGCAGGCATAGCCACGGCTTATTACCTAAAGAAGGCTCAACCTTCCCTGAAAGTAGCAGTCCTTGAAGGATATGTCGTTGGTTACGGGGCTTCGGGACGCAACGCGGGCTTTGCCATGACCACCTTCGGGCTGATGATATCCATCACTAAGATGCTTTTCGGTACCGAGAAGACAAGGCAGTCCCACCGCTATATGGAGCGTGCCGTTGATATCGTGGGCGAGCTTGTCGCCGAACACAAACTGGATTGCGATTACGAGCGGCCCGGTTTCCTCAGGATAGCTACAACTCCGGCTTATATTAAGCGTATCAGGGAAGAGATCGAGCTGGTTAAATCGCTGGGGCTGGAAGGTGTGGATTGGATAGAGGCGGACGAAGTGCAGAAACGGGTTCGCTCGCCGCTCTACATGGGAGCCTGGTGGGAGCCCCGCTGTGCGCTGGTGAACCCCGCCAAACTGGCGCGCGAAATGAAGCGGGTAGCCGTGCAGATGGGTGCTGATGTCTATGAGAGAACACCAGTCACCGAGATAAGGCGTTATCCGCAGCATTTTTCAATAAAAACACCGAAAGGCATAGTGACTGCGGGGAAGGTAGCGCTGGCAACCAATGCTTACTCCCTGGCCATACCGGAGTTGAAAGCCATGCAGCAGCCAGTGTGGACTTATATCGTCCTCACGGAGCCGCTGACAAAAGAGCAACTGAGTGAAATAGGCTGGCAGGCTCGCGAGGGCATCGAGGACTACCGCAACATGGTCCACTATTACCGGCTTACGCCGGACAACCGCCTGCTTATGGGGGGACGGGATATTATTGTGAAGTACGGCGCCAACATGGACAATGATATGAATCCCAGGATTTTCGCACAGCTTGAGCAGGATATAGTTGATTTCTATCCTTGCCTGAGGGGGATAACGATAACCCACCGCTGGGGTGGGCCTGTCTCTGTGCCCATGGACATGGTGCCGGCGCTGGGGTACCTGGATGACCACCGGGCTGTATACAGCCTGGGCTGTATGGGCCACGGTGTTTCCCTCACCCACCTCAATGGAGAGGTCATGGCCGATCTGCTGCTGGAGCGCAAATCGGAGTGGACAGAGTGCTTCCCGGTTAACCGCAAGGTTTTCAAGTGGCCTCCGGAGCCCATCAGGTTCGTCGGTGAGATGGCCATTCTCGGCTATCTACATGCAGAGGATGCCTGGTTGGAGCGCAGGGGACTGGGGGCAATGAAGAAATAAATTTCACCGTAAATTTCCAAAATGACTGGAGAGATTTTATTCAATTGAAGGCAAGCAGATGCAAGAAGCATCGGCGCTCTATATGACAGTAATGCCCGAACATGCTAAAATCTTGCAGCCTTTTCCGGCCGATCTGCGTATAGCTACCGCCGGAGTGGCCAAACTTAAACTGGAGGATATAACGGGCTATGCTACTCTGTACGGCATAATGGGCATGTTACCGGACAGGGGCATGGCGAAGGATTTTGCCACGCAGTTTATCAATGATCTGTACCAGGTTCACTAAAAGATAGAAAAAATGCAAATAGAGCCCTTCTTAGTAAGCCTCTTTCTTCTCATTCTGGTACTTGTATTCGCCCACACGGTTGAGACGGTGCTGGGTTTCGGTGCCACTATCATCGCAATGGCCCTTGGCATCTACATCTTCCCTCTAAATATCCTGCTCCCTGTTCTGGTTATACTCGGCGTGCTGCAGAGCGCCTGGCTGGTGGGGCGCTGGTTCCGCCATATTCAGTGGCGTGTGCTCTTCCTCAAGATTCTGCCCGCGGCAGTAGCGGGTATGATCGTAGGTATCTACTACAGGACGCAGGTAGCGGATTATAAGCAGTTGCTTATCCTGCTCGGCATTTTCATCATGGCGGTATCTGTGATGGAGATTGTCCTCATCTACAGGACCAGGGCTGCCGGAGGCAGTCTGCCGTGGTACCTGGGCTGGCCTATCCTTATAGTGGGGGGTATATTTCACGGCATTTTTGCCACGGGCGGGCCGTTGATAGTGTACTACTCCAGCCGCGAGCTTAAAGCGCCTGCCGACTTTCGTGCTACGATATCCACACTGTGGCTGATCCTGAATATTACGCTGGTAGTTAACCTTATCTCTACGGGTCAGATATATATGACTACACTGACCATGACGGGTATTGCGCTGCCGGGTTTGATTGCCGGCATAGTGCTGGGCAGCTTTCTCAAATTCAGGGCGCTGGCTTTCAAGGTGCTGATATATGCACTGCTTTTCATCGCAGGTTTACTGCTGCTCATCCAGCAGATAGTAAATTATTAAGATTTTGTAATGCTTTTCTGTTAAAATATCAATTATATTTATCTGTATAGCATAGAAACATATGAGCAAAACTGCACGCAGGCTTGTACCACCCGGCCTGGCTTATATAGCCGATAATATCAACGCCAAAGACAATATCCTCGGGCTTCCTAAGGAAGCTAAAGCCAAGTGGGCTGCCGGGATAGATTTCTCAAAGGACAGGTCAACTATCTTTTTTGCCGGGTGCGGTTATCAGTACTCCTCGATGCTTGAGCCGCTGGTGACGCTGGTGAGGAAGGCGGACAGGATGTACGGCAACCCGGACCTGCCGATTGTCCTGGCGGGAGCACAGAAAAAGCTGGGTGTGGATATGGCTGCGCTTTATGGGAAGGTCACATCCAGGAGCGGGGCCGGTGATGCGTCCGTACTAGACGACGTGGTCAAGGTTTTAAAGGCCGTTGGTCTGGATATCGGTTATCTCGGTAAAGATGAACCCTGCTGCGGAGCGCCGCTTTACCATATGGGCCTGCAAAAAGAATTTGCCGTAAATGCCGCCAAGGCGTATAAAGAGCTTAAAGCGCTGGGAGTAAAGAAGATAATCAGCATCGTGCCCTCCTGCACTTATGCCCTGCGCAATCTCTTCCCTAAATTTATCACCGGATATGATATTGAGGTCAAGCATTTCATAGAGGTGGTAGCCGAGAACATCGGGCATAAGGAATTAAAATATTCACATAAGGTCAAGGTGGCATACCATGATCCATGCCAGCTCGGCAGATATATGGGGCTTCTCGATCAGCCGCGCGCAATATTAAAGGCGATTGAGAATGTGGAGCTGGTTGAGCCGGAGTGGACTTCCGGAGAATGGTCGACCTGCTGTGGCGGCGGCGGTGGTTTCGAGGTGGTTTTCCCTGACATAAGCCAGACTCTGGCTATGGGCAGGGTAACAGAACTGGCGGAAACCGGGGCAGATATTATCACTACCCAGTGTCCGGGATGTTTAATGCAGCTTAAAAGCGGGCTCAAAGAATTGAAAAAAGATCATATTAAGGTCATTGACCTCGCCACTCTTGTAGCAAAATCCCTGCACGGAATGAACACAAAATAAGAGCATGACAATATCTAAAGATTACAGAAAAGAATTAAGGGATGCCGCAGGCAATGAGCGGATTCGGCTTGCCCTGGCACGTGCCATTAAAAGTTACCGGACGAACACAAATAATGCTCTTAAGAAATTTCCGCACACCATAAAAATGGCTGAGGAAGTGAAAGCTATAAAAGAGCATTCCATCCAGCACATGATGGCCCTGGCGAGAAAAGCCAGCGAGAATATTGAGGAAAATAAGGGCAAAGCTTACATCGCTAAGACGGCAAAGGAAGCGTTGGACATCATCGGTGGCATTGTGGGCAAGGGAAAGCTCGTGGTGAAAGCCAAGAGCATGACTGCCGAGGAGATCGAGCTGCGCGAGCACCTGGAAGAAGAGGGTAACGAGGTTTATGAAACCGACCTTGGGGAATTCATAATACAGAAGCTCGGGTCCCGCCCCATGCATATCCTTTCCCCCGCCATCCATGTACCACGTGAGGATGTAGCCGTGCTTTTTTCCAAGATAACCGGACAGGAATTGCCGCCGGATATACCGACGCTGGTAGCGACAGCACGCAAGCTACTGCGTGAGAAATTTTTTAAAGCAGATGTGGGTATCAGCAGCGCCAATGTTTTGGCCGCCGATACAGGGGCGCTTTTCCTCATTGAGAATGAGGGTAATATCCGGCTGGCAACCGGAGCGCCGCCAGTTCATATAGCGCTTGTAGGCCTGGAGAAACTCGTCCCCACCCTGGAGGAAGCCTTTAAGGTCGCCGAGGTTACCTGGCGCTATGCTAACTACGGCATCCCATCCTATGTCAGCCTGATATCCGGTCCCAGCAAGACTGGAGATATAGAAAAGGTTACCACGTATGGCGCGCACGGGCCGAAAGAATTCCACGTTGTTTTCTACGACGGTGGCAGAACCCACCTGGCAAAAGACCCCGTATTGCGCCAGGCGCTTTACTGTCTGCGCTGCGGCGGCTGCCTCTATGAATGTCCGGTCTTCAGCCTGACCGCCGGCTATTTCGGTGATAAATACTTCACTGGCATCGGCGCCGTGTGGGCTAAAGAAGTGACAAAGAATCTTGAGAAAGCATCATCCCTGGCTTATACCTGCCTCACCTGCGGCAGGTGTAAGGTCAGGTGTCCCATGAAGATCGATGTCCCCGAGATGATACTTAAGCTGCGCAAGTCCATTGCAGAGCCTGAGTAATCAAACACCAGGTCAGACCATTAAAGGCGACCAGTCAGTAATTACCTCTGCATTGTCCACCAGGGCGCCACGGAATAACGGCCGTGCCATAGCAGATGCAATTAAGTAAAATACCAGAGTATTAATGTTATTGCCATTACGAGTAGAAAAATATAC
>JAPLHI010000226.1 GCA_026389695.1 Chloroflexota bacterium | reverse complement strand
CAGGAGTTGGAAGAGCAGCAGAAACGTAAACAGCGAAAGGGCTAGCTACGCTGCTGCAGGTGAAGAAAAATATGTACGGAGGCCACCAGATCTGGTGGCCTCCGCGTTTATTACTATTAATGCAAACAGGCTTTCACCCAGGCGCACTTTGTGGGGTCCGAGTGCGCAGAAATACAATGGCGGGTCTGATCTGCCTTCTTAGGCTCCCTTGTGACGCTTTTGAGACTCTATATTAGTATACATTAATATAGACTTAGCGGAGGATGTAAATCCTTCGCATGGTCAGAACCTTTAAACCTGGAGGGAATATTACTTGTAAATATATGAATTAGTTAATAACGATTTCATAGCTTGCAAGGCTGGTGCGGCTCATTTATGCACCAAGCCTATCAGATCAAATCCGGAGATGAAATATGAAGAAGAAACTTTTCAATTTCGTTCTAATGGCTGTAATGCTCGTCATTGTCGCAGGCTGTTCTCCCGGCTCTGTCGTACAAATCAATACTCCTGCCCCGAACGCACAAGCCAGCACGCCTGCTCCCAACGGTCAAATCAACGTGCCCGGCGTAAGCATACAAATCTATGCGCCTGGCCCGAATCCTCTGGTCAATACTGCTGATGCCCAGGATCGTATTGCCGGTTTCTTACCGGGAATCTGGCACGGGGTTATTTCCCCGGTGACCCTAGTGCTATCATTCTTCAACAAGGGTGTGCAGATGTACGAAGTGCGCAACGATGGGAATCAGTATAACCTCGGTTTCTTGATCGGTGTGGCAATCGTGTTTGTCCTTTTAGGCGCACTCGTTGGTTCGAGACGTTGATAACGCGAAACACTGGATCTCAAATATCGGACCTGGTTGCTCAGTATAGGTTAGTGCCCGGCCCGTCAGGTGGCTGTCTACTGAGCAGGAGTATATTCCCTTTTCGTGCGACTCCGCTTGCAGGTTGTCCGACCCTGCCATACCCGGACTGAATGTCGGACCCCGCTCAAAGAGAGATATTGGAAGGAGATACAAAAAATGAGACTAACTCCCCCGAAGGTAATCACTTGGTGGGTCGCTGTTATCCTTGGTGTGCTTGCACTCCTCGGCTACTTAAAGTCGATTGCCGCCTTAAGCCCGTACGCGTTCTGGCTCGCTATGGCTGGGCTCGTCTTACTGGTGGTGGCGACACTCGTCAGGGACCTCTAGCAGGTAGAGTGCGTTGGCCCTGGGGTTGAGAATCGGTCCGGGCCGTCCCAGGGCTCACGTACCCTCCATTGGTTCGAAACGCCGGCAATCACGCCGAGCGTGTAAATTAAGATTGTAAACAAGTAAACGGTTTCTGTAATAGCAATTTCATGCGTTAAAAAAGGAGATTTCTTATGAATATCACAATTCTTACCATCGTCGGTGTTCTGGTATTTGTGATCGCGGGCGTCATATTGGGGCTGATCTTTTTTGGCCGCCGGAAACGATCGAAACAGTTCCAGAATAAATATGGACCCGAATATGCCCAAGCGGTGAAGACCATGGGTAGCGAGAAGAAAGCCCAAAGAGAAATAGATGAAAGACAGAAGCGTGTGGAGACTTTGAACATTCGTCCGCTTTCCATTAGCGAGCGCGAAGGTTATCTGGCCAGGTGGACTGCTATCCAGGCAAAATTTTTCGACCAACCCGGACAGGCGATTGTAGATGCCGGCCACCTGATCAGTGAAGTCATGCAGATGCGTGCCTATCCAGTATCTGATTTTGAGCAGCGGGCAGCCGATATCTCAGTCAAATATCCTGATTTGGTGAGTAATTACCGGGCGGCGCGAGAGATCGCAAATAAAAATGAAGACCACCAGGCAAATCCTGAAGAATTAAAACAGGCAATGACCTATTACCGGTCTCTATTCGATGAACTCCTCAAGACAGAGACGGTCGCTCCAGAAATAAAATAGAGTGGATTATATTATCGCCACTAATGCTTCGAAAACCACATAGAACTACTTCATTGCAATAGTGGTTTTGACCCATTTGTGCAGTATATAGGTTTGAAGGTCAAAGGTTCTCTTGACTCTTTTTGATGACATTCTCACTCAATTCCCTCCCGAAGTTCAAGCGACCGTTCGCAAAATCTGGGATGCTTTGGGGCCTACTGAAAAGGCTAGCTTCCTGTCGCTCATATCCGGTTTCCCAGCGGATGTTAATTTGGTGCGACGGCTGGTCAAGTTATCAACTACCCAGATCCGGCAGGCTCTTGGCCATAAGCACCGGATAGCCATCGTCGGCCCGACCAACGTCGGCAAATCCACCCTGTATAACCAGCTGGTACAAAATAAACGCGATTTAGCCAGGGTGAGTCCCTTGCCGGGCACCACAACGGTAAATCAACAGGCCGATGCGGCTCTGTTTTCCGTAGTAGATACACCTGGCGCGGATGCAGTGGGGAGCATGGGCGAGCACGAAAAAGATCTGGCTCTGGCGGCAGCCGGGGAGGCCGATTTCATGGTGCTGGTTTACGACGCCATACAGGGGATTAAAAAGAC
>JAPLHI010000018.1 GCA_026389695.1 Chloroflexota bacterium | reverse complement strand
GTGCGGCATGCTGATAAATAATAATCCGCATCTCGCCTGCCATACCCAGGTTGAAGAGTTTAGGGCTAACAGGTTAACCCTTAAGCCGCTGCCCAACCTGCCTATTATTAAAGACCTGGTGCCCGATCTGACAACGCTGTTTGAGAGGCATAAGTCCGTAAGGCCCTACATCATCCGTTATGATAAAGATGAGATGGAAAAACCGGCTGCTGAATACATACAGAAGCCTGAGGAACTGGACGAGTTCCTCCAATTTACCTACTGCATAAAATGCGGACTTTGCATCGCCGCCTGCCCCACCTCGGCCAGCGATAAGCTGTTTCTGGGCCCGCAGGCGCTGGGCCAGGCATACCGCTACTGCGCCGACAGCAGGGACGCAGGGCAAGATCAGCGGCTTCCCATAGTAGACGCGGAACACGGCCTATGGAACTGTCACTTCGCAGCCGCCTGCTCGGAAGCCTGCCCCAAGGGGGTGGACCCCGCCTTCGCTATACAATTGCTGAGACGCAGGGTAGTTGCTAAAGCGATTGGTACATCGAAAGCGCATAAACCTGCTCAGTTGGTTGCCACTCAGCTTGAGGCCAAACCGAAAGTTCCGGTACCTGAGTTTACTGTGAAACCAAAATAAGTATTTTATATTGAGGAATTAGCTATGGAAGCAATCAAAATAAAGGCCCCTCTCGACGAAAAAACGGTGGAAAAGCTTAAAGCAGGTGAACAGGTTTTTATTACGGGGGTGATTTACACGGCCCGGGATGCCGCTCACAAACGACTGGTGGAGGCTCTCGATAAAGGTGAGAAGCTGCCGCTGGACATTAAAAATCAGGTAATTTATTACATGGGTCCTGCGCCGGCCAAGCCGGGGCACGCTATCGGATCTGCCGGACCAACCACCAGCGGCCGCATGGATTCTTATGCGCCGCGGCTCATGGCTGAAGGACTTAAGGGAATGATCGGCAAAGGCGACCGCTCACAGGCGGTAAAGGATGCCATGAAAAAATATAAGGCAGTATATTTTGCCGCCATCGGCGGAGCGGGCGCCCTGATTTCGAAAAGTATTAAAAAGGCAGAGATCATAGCCTACGATGATCTCGGCGCTGAAGCGATCAGACGGCTTGAAGTAGAGGATTTCCCCGCAACAGTCATCAATGATATCTACGGCGGCGATCTTTACGAGGAAGGCAAGGCAAGGTACAGGAGAACAGCATGAAAATCCACGAGTACCAGGCCAAGGCGCTGCTCTCTCACTACGGTATACCTGTTCCCCCGGGGAAGGTCGCTGAGACCCCCGCTGAAGTAAGGCGCATCGCTTCCGAATTGGGTGGCAAAGTAATTATAAAAGCCCAGATATATGCCGGCGGCAGGGGCAAGGTCGGGGGCATTAAAATTGCCGATGATCGTGATGAGGCAGAAAAAATTGCCGCGGGGATAATCGATACCAGGCTGGTCACCAGCCAGACGTCCTCCAGGGGCGCGCCGGTGAGAAAGGTGCTGGTCGAGAAAGTGATTCCCATCGAACGTGAGCTTTATCTGGGCATCGTCATTGATAATGCCTGGCGCATGCCGGTTATGATAGCAAGTGAAGCCGGCGGTATGAATATAGAAGAAGTTGCCCGTCAAAGCCCGGAGAAGCTTCATAAAGCCTACATTGATCCGGCTGGCGGATTCCAGGCTTTCCAGGGACGCAAGCTGGCTTACGGCATAAACCTGAACCCCGACCAGGTCAAAGAGGCTGTCAGGCTGATGGCAAACCTGTATAAGCTGTTTGAGGAAAAGGATTGCTCACTGGCTGAAATCAATCCCCTGGTGGTTACCGGGGACGGCAGCCTGATAGCCCTGGACGCCAAACTGAATTTCGACGATAGCGCGCTGTTCCGTCATGACGAGATCAGACAGCTTCATGATGCGGAGCAGGATGACACGTTTGAGGCCCTCGCGCATGAGCTGGGAA